>NZ_JARJHW010000078.1:0-31709 GCF_040560175.1 Streptomyces panacea | reverse complement strand
ATAAGAGACAGGCGTAGACCCGTGCGCGGGCGCGCCAGGGAACCCGTGACCCTCGCCTGGCGTTGACCAGTGAGGAAGGGTCCACTGGAGAGTGGAGCGACATCACGTAGAGGGTTCCCCTGCCGCACGATTTGGAGGGCGTTCCGTGCACCGCCGGCACAACGGGTTGAGGACCGCCGCACTCCTCGGGGGACTGTCCGCACTCATCATCGTCATCGGCAGCATCTTCGGCCGGACGGGACTGATCATCGCGGTCGTCGTCGCGCTCGCCACGAACGCGTACGCGTACTGGAACAGCGACAAGCTCGCGCTGCGCGCCATGCGCGCGCGCCCGGTCAGCGAGTTCGAGGCGCCGGAGCTGTACCGCATCGTCCGCGAGCTCTCCACGACCGCGCGCCAGCCGATGCCACGCCTCTACATCTCGCCGACCCAGGCTCCCAACGCGTTCGCCACGGGCCGCAACCCCCGCAACGCGGCAGTCCGTTGTACGGACGGGATCCTCCAGATCCTGAACGAGCAGGAGCTGCGCGGGGTCCTCGGCCATGAGCTCAGCCATGTCTACAACCGCGACATCCTGATCTCGTCGGTCGCCGGCGCCCTCGCCTCGGTCGTCATGTTCCTCGTGAACTTCGCCTGGCTCATCCCCATCGGCCGCTCGGACGACGACGAGGGCCCCGGCATCGTGGGCATGCTGCTCGTGATGCTCCTCGGCCCGCTGGCGGCCTCGGTCATCCAGCTTGCCGTGAGCCGCTCCCGTGAGTACGAGGCGGACGCGGCCGGCGCGCAGCTCACCGGCGACCCGCTGGCCCTCGCGAGCGCCCTGCGCAAGCTCGAAGCCGGCACGAAGCAGTTGCCGTTGCCGCCCGAGCCACGGATCGAGACAGCGAGTCACCTGATGATCGCTAATCCGTTCCGTCCCGGGCAGGGTGTATCGAGAATGTTCTCCACGCATCCGCCGATGGCGGAGCGCATCGCCCGACTAGAACAGATGGCAGGTGGCCGTCCATGAAGACAATCCTCAACATCATCTGGCTGTTCCTGAGTGGCTTCTGGCTGTTCCTCGGTTACATGTTCGCCGGACTGCTCCTGTGCGTCACGGTCATCGGCATCCCCTTCGGGGTGGCCGCGTTCCGGATCGCCCGGTACGCGCTGTGGCCGTTCGGCTATACGACGGTGGAGCGCCGCGACGCGGGATCACCCTCGTTCGTCGCCAACGTTCTGTGGCTGATCCTGGCCGGCTGGTGGCTCGCCCTCGGCCATATCTTCACCGGGATCGCGCTCTGCGTGACGATCATCGGCATCCCGCTGGGCATCGCCAACTTCAAGATGATCCCGGTCTCGCTGCTGCCCTTCGGCCGCGACATCGTCCGTACGGACGAGGCGTTCGCGGGCTGGTGACCTCAGCGGCGCCGTACGGGGGCCCGTCGCGACTGACGGTACGGGCGGCGCGAGGACCCGACCGCTGCCCGTACCCGACCGCGCCGCCGACTCCCCGCGGTGCGTGGCGGCCGTCCCACGCGGCGTACACGGCCGTCGTGCGGCGCGGCCGCCGTGTCGTACGCCGTACGCCGCACGCCGCCGATCTCCCGCAACCGCGGCCCGCCCCACCGGCGTCTTTCCAAGCAGCGCAACGCGGCACAGACACCGCACGAAAGGCAGGTTCACGGCATGACCATCATCGGCTGGCTCGTCCTCGGACTCCTCGCCGGGGCCGTCGCCAAGATCCTGCTGCCCGGCCGGGACCCGGGTGGCCTGGTCGGTACGACCCTCATCGGTATCGCGGGCGCCTTCATCGGCGGCTGGATATCGTCCCGCTGGCTGGACCGCCCGATCACCAGCGACTTCTACGACGGCGCCACCTGGGCGGCGGCGATCGGCGGCTCACTGGTGCTGCTGATCGTCTACCGCGTCCTCTTCGGCCACTCCCGCTCCCGCTGACACCGCTCAGCCGCCACCGAGCCCGGTCTCGCGCAGCGTGATGTTCAGCCGCCCGGCGCGCATCCCGCTCGCCGGGCCGGCGGTCCCCGGACACACCTTGGGGACGCCGTGGAACGCGAGCCGGGACGCCCCGCCGAAGACGAAGAGATCGCCGGACGCCAACTCGACATCCGTATAAGGACGCGTCCGCGTCCGCGTGTTGCCGAAGCGGAAGACACAACTGTCCCCGAAGCTCAGCGAGACCACGGGCGCCCCGGACCTCTCGTCCTTGTCCTGGTGCATGCCCATCGTGGCGGCGCCTTCGTAGAAGTTGATTAGCGCGGTGTCCGGCGTGTACTCGGCCCCGGCCCCCTCCCCGTACGCCTCGTCGACCGCCGAGCGCCCCAACTCCACGAGCCACTCGGGAAACGCCGCGACCCGCGCGCCGTTCACGTTCCCGGCGGTACGCGTGTAGTGGTACGGCTGCCAGTGCCACCCCAGACAGACCGTCCGCACGGACATCACGCCCCCGCCGGGCAGGGTGGTGTGCCTAATCGGTACGGGCCCCCGCGCCCACCCCCGGCACGCCTCCACCAACTCCCGCTGCCGCGCGCTCCCCAACCACCCCGGCACATGCACGGCCCCGTCGGCGACCACGGCCCGCGCCCGCGGAAACAACCCCTCGCTCATGCCCGCACCCCACTCCCTCGGTCCAGCCGAATCCGTGCGGCGAGAACGCAACGAGGGCCGCCGCCGAGGACGTCCCCGGCCGACTGCCCCCGTTGTGCCCGGCCCTGTGGGACCCGTCGATCAGCGGTAGTTCACGTACTGGAGCGCGAAGTCGAAGTCCTGCCCCTTCAACAGCGCCTGTACCGCCTGGAGATCGTCCCGGCTCTTCGAGCTGACCCGCAGCTCGTCGCCCTGCACGAGCGCCTTGACGCCCTTGGGGCCCTCATCGCGGATGATCTTGGCGACCTTCTTCGCGTTCTCCTGGGAGATGCCCTCCTCGATGGAGGCGAAGATCTTGTACTCCCTGCCGGACTGCTGCGGTTCGCCCGCGTCCAGCGCCTTCAGCGAGATGCCCCGCTTGATCAGCTTGGACTGGAAGACGTCGAGGATCGCCTTGACCCGCTCCTCGCTGGTGGCCTCCATGAGGATCTTCTCGCCGGACCAGGCGATCGAGGCTCCGACGTTCTTGAAGTCGTACCGCTGGGAGACCTCCTTCGCGGTCTGGTTGAGGGCGTTGTCGACCTCCTGCCGCTCGACCTTCGAGACGATGTCGAAACTGGAGTCGGCCATGTCCTGTGGCTCCTTGTATCGGGTACTGGAAAGAGTGCCGCGACTCTCGCCGCGGCTGATGCCGAAAGTACGGCCGGGCTCCCGGCCCGCTCCCGTAAAGCCTAGTCATCTCCGCCCCCTCCCGGCCTGATCAATCCGGTGGCGGAGCACCCCCACGCATCGGGTATCGTTTACGTCGTTGCCACGGAGCAGCGCTCACGGCGCCCATCCCGCAGCAACATCCCATGGCGGTGTGCCCGAGTGGCCAATGGGAGCGGACTGTAAATCCGCCGGCTTAGCCTTCCCAGGTTCGAATCCTGGCGCCGCCACACGGAAATGATGGCCCCTGGCCTGCGGAGACGCGGACCAGGGGCCATCTTCGTATCTCTCAGGCGGACGACGTGGCGTTCTTCACCGCTTCCGCGACCGGCACCGTCCCGCTGATCAGTTCCAGCGTCAGGCCCGCCGTCGCCGGTGACTCCACCAACTCCGCGAGTGTCGCGGCCACATCGTCCCGTGGCACCGGGCCACGGCCCGTTGACGGCGCGAGGTTCACCAGGCCCGTGCCCGCGTCGTTGGTGAGCATTCCCGGGCGCAGCACCGTCGTGTCGAGGCCCTCCTTGGACAGGACGTACACGTCCGCCGCGCCCTTGGCCCGCAGATAGTGGTCGAAGACGTCGTCGCCCCGGTGCTCCGGGTCGGCGCCCATGGACGAGACGATCACATAACGCCGTACGCCCGCCCGCTGCGCCGCGTCGGCGAAGAGGACCGCCGCGCCCCGGTCGACGGTGTCCTTGCGCTCCGTGGAACTGCCCGGTCCCGCCCCGGCCGCGAAGACCGCCACATCCGCGCCCTCCAGCGCCGCGGCGGCCTCCTCCGGCGAGGCAGACTCCAGGTCGAGTAGGACAGCCTCGGCGCCCGCCTCCCTCAGCGCCTGTGCCTGTTCGGGTTTGCGGATGATGCCCGCGACCTCGTGGTCGCGCGCGGCGAGCAACCGCTCCAGCCGCAGCGCGATCTGACCGTGTCCTCCGGCGATGACAATTCGCATGCTCACGACCGTACGTCCGACGGGCCGTCACCGCTCACGCGCCACCTCCGTAGGAGGAGCGATTCCCGCGGTCTACGGCGCCGACTCCGGCCGCCCCTGTCGCGGTAGGTCCAGCGCCACGGCCACCGCCGAGTCGCGGTACTCCCGCACGGCGTTCGTCCGGGCCACCACCCGGCCCCGGTGAATGACGATCCTGCTGTACGCCAGCGACAGCACCCCCTCCAGCCGCTCCCCGCGCACCGCCAGCAGCTCGGCGGGAAACCCCGCCTCCACCCGTACCTCCGGCAGCCGCATGGCCTCCCGCGCGGCCGTGCTCACCGCCCCGTACGCCTCCGCCGCCCGCAGCCCTCCTTGGGAGGCCAGCAGATACGCCGCCTCCAGCGGATCCCCGCGCCCCACCGGGTTCGCCACGTCCCGTACGGCCCCGCTGCCGGCCGCCACCCGTACACCGGCGGCACGCAGCAGCCGTACGGGCGCCACGCCCCGCTGCTCGACACCGCCGCAGCCGCCCTGGGGCAGGCAGACGACCGTCACACCCGCCGCCGCCAACTGATCGGCGGCCCGGCCCGCGGCGTCCGCGGGCAGCCGGGACAGACCGGCACAGGGCCCGATCGAGACGCCGGGCCGCAGCCCGCCCGCCATCGCCGCGAGGCGCGCGAGCCGGGCCGGGTCGCCGCCGTCGGTATGGAGGTCGACGGGACAGCCGTGCTCGGCGGCGACGCCCAGCACCGCTTCCACGTACCCGGTCGGATCGGGGTCGAGGTCGGGGCAGCCGCCCACCACCCCCGCGCCCATCTTCACCGCGTCGCGCAGCATCGCGAGCCCGTCGGCCCCCGCGACCCCGGTCAGCAGGCGCGGTACGGCGACGACCGTCAGATCGCCGAGCCCGCGCAGCGAACGCCGCGCCTGGAGTACGGCCTCCATGGGAGCCAACTCCTGCGCGTCACCGATCCGCACATGCGTACGCAGCGTGGTCGCGCCGTGCCCGACCTGGAGCAGCGCGGCCTCGGTCGCACGGCGCTGGACGTCGTCGGGGTCGTACGACACGGGTCCGTCCGACGTGACGGCGCTCAGCGCGGTGTCGCTGTGCGCGTGCGGTTCGGCGGGGGCGGGCAGGAGCAGATGCCCGTCGAGATCCACGCACGCGCCGAGCGCGGTGAGACTGCCGGCGGTGCCGACGGCTTCGATACGGCCGCCGCTCAGCCGTACGTCGACGACGCGGCCGTCGGTGAGCCGGGCCCCGCGCAGCAGCAGCGCGGTGGCGTTCGCCGTGGCGCCGTGTGACGGCTGCGGCTGGCTGTCGGGCATCGCGCTCCTGGATGGGCTCCTGGGCGGGCTGTGGGGGCTCTCTGGTCGCGGGGCGGCTGGCTGCTGGGACGGGTGGGCTCCGACGTGCAAGATCACGCGGCGTGCGTCGAGCCTAGAGGCGCCCCGGGCGGGCTTCGAGGAGGAAGGGAATAGTCATACCGGCGTGGCTCCACCTGGTGTACGGAACGCGTTCCGCCCCCGCTCCCAGCCGCTCTCCCCGGCTCCTCACCAGGTCCCCCAACGCCCTCGCCGCGCCCTCTCAACGCCCTCTCGACACCCGTCGCGAGACGGAAGGGACAGGTGGGACGAGAGGCGGACGAGAGACCGGGAAATGGATTTGGGCGATCGGCGACGGACCGTGTAATGTCTTCATCGCTCGCCCCAATAGCTCAGTCGGTAGAGCGTCTCCATGGTAAGGAGAAGGTCTACGGTTCGATTCCGTATTGGGGCTCTGGTGTACGGCGCTCCTCGCCTTCGGGCGAGGGGATCCGACATCACAGCGGTGTAGCTCAGTCGGTAGAGCAAGCGGCTCATAATCGCTGTGTCACCGGTTCAAGTCCGGTCACCGCTACACACGGTAGCCGATGGTGGGGGCGATCCTTCGATCGGCTACTCTTTTATGCGTTAACCCGTCAATCTGTCCAGGAGCACTCACGTGGCTGCCACCGACGTCCGCCCGAAGATCACGCTGGCCTGCGTGGAGTGCAAGGAGCGGAACTACATCACCAAGAAGAACCGGCGTAACAACCCGGACCGTCTTGAGATGAAGAAGCACTGCCCTCGTTGCAACTCGCACACGGCTCACCGCGAAACGCGCTGAACCAGGCTCGTACCCGAGGCCGCCCCCTTAACAGGGGGCGGCCTCGTGTCGTTTGCCGTGCCCGATCCATAGTTGTGCACCATTCATCAGGGCAGTCTCATCAGGAGGGAACGAGTCCATGGCGCTCGACCAGTCCTTCGTCGGGCGGACCTATCCGCCCACCGAGCCGTACGAGGTCGGCCGGGAGAAGATCCGCGAGTTCGCCGAGGCGGTGGGCGACGCCAACCCCGCGTACGCCGATCCGGACGCGGCGAAGGCGCTCGGCCACCTCGATGTGATCGCCCCGCCGACCTTCGTCTTCGCGATCACCTTCAAGGCGGCGCGCGAGGTCATCGCCGACCCGCGGCTCGGTCTCGACTACAGCCGGGTCGTGCACGGCGACCAGAAGTTCGCGTACACCCGTCCGGTACGGGCCGGCGACCGGCTGACCGTCACCTCGACCATCGAGGGCGTCAAGTCCATGGCGGGCAACGACATCCTCGACGTCCGCGGCGAGGTGCACGACGAGGCGGGCGCGCACGTCGTGACCGCGTGGACCAAGCTGGTGGCGCGCGCCGCCGAGGGGGAGTGATGACGGTGGCCACGCGGATCGTCTACGCGGACGTCGAGGTCGGTACGGAGCTGCCGACCGGGACCTTCCCGGTGACGCGCGACACGCTGGTGCGGTACGCGGGCGCGTCCGGGGACTTCAACCCGATCCACTGGAACGAGAAGTTCGCACTGGAGGTCGGGCTCCCCGACGTCATCGCGCACGGCATGTTCACCATGGCCGAGGCGGTCCGGGTGGTGACCGACTGGGTGGGGGACCCGGGGGCCGTCGTCGAGTACGGCGTCCGCTTCACCAGGCCCGTCGTGGTGCCCAACGACGGGACGGGCGCGGTCATCGAGGTGACCGCCAAGGTCGGCGCCAAGCTCGACGACAACCGCGTGCGCGTGGACCTGACGGCGACCAGCGAGGGCAAGAAGGTGCTGGGGCTGTCCCGCGCCGTCGTCCAGCTGGCCTGAGCGTCCGAGCCCGAGCGTCCGACCCTTGAGCGTCCGAGCGCCGGGCGGCCCCCACGGTCGGGGCCGCCCGGCGCTCGCGTTCGGGAGCGGCGCGGCTGCCGGCCCCGACCGTGGGCGGGCCGGGCGTCCGACCGCCCGCCGGCGTCACGCGGTCCGGCCGGGGACTCCTCGTTCCCGGACCGGACCGTAGTCTTGTGCCGTGCAGGAACTCCATGACGCCCCCCTCGCCCCTCTGACCACCTTCCGCCTCGGCGGCCCCGCCACCCGGCTGATCACCGCGACCACCGACGCCGAGGTCGTCGCGGCCGTGCGCGAGGCGGACGACGCGGGCACGCCGCTCCTGATCATCGGCGGCGGCAGCAATCTGGTCATCGGCGACAAGGGGTTCGAGGGCACCGCCCTGCGGATCGCGACGCGCGGCTTCGACCTCGCGGGCACGGCGCTGGAGCTGGCCGCCGGCGAGACCTGGACCGACGCCGTCGCCCGCACCGTCGAGGCGGGCCTGGCGGGCATCGAGTGCCTGGCCGGCATCCCCGGCTCGGCCGGTGCCACGCCGATCCAGAACGTGGGCGCGTACGGCCAGGAGGTGTCCAGCACCATCACCGAGGTCGTCGCCTACGACCGCACCACCCGCGAGACCCTGACCCTCACCAACGCCGAGTGCGCGTTCTCGTACCGCCACAGCCGTTTCAAGGAGCACCCCGAGCGCTACGTCGTCCTGCGCGTCCGGTTCGCGCTGGAGGACGCGGGCGGGTTCTCGGCCCCGCTCAAGTACGCGGAGACGGCCCGCGCCCTGGGCGTCGAACCCGGCGACCGGGTCCCGGCGGCCACCGCCCGCCGGACCGTGCTGGAACTGCGCGCGGGCAAGGGCATGGTGCTCGACCCGGCGGACCACGACACCTGGTCGGCCGGCTCCTTCTTCACCAACCCGATCCTCGACGACGCCCAGTACGCGGCCTTCCTGGCCCGCGCGGCGGAACGGCTGGGCGCGGATGTCGCACCGCCCGCGTTCCCGGCGGGGGAGGGCCGCACGAAGACGTCGGCGGCGTGGCTGATCGACCGCGCGGGCTTCACGAAGGGGTACGGCGCGGGCCCGGCCCGCATCTCCACGAAGCACACGCTCGCCCTGACCAACCGTGGCGACGCGACCACCGAGGACCTGCTGGCACTCGCCCGGGAGGTCGTCTCCGGGGTGCGCGAGGCGTTCGGGGTCACCCTGGTCAACGAGCCGGTGACGGTCGGCGTCAGCCTCTGAACGCGGGCACGACCTAGTACGCGACCCCCACCGGCTGCCTCACCGTCGCCGGGTCGTCGAGCATCGCCAGCATCGCGTGGGCCAGATCCGGGCGGCCCAGCTTGTTGCCGCCGCGGGGGTTCGCGCCCACCACCTTGCGGTAGACGCCCGTCACCGGGGTGTTCACGAGCTGCGGGGGCCGGGCGGAGGTCCAGTTGGCGCCGCTGAGGGTCAGCTCCTCCTCCATGCGGGCCAGGTCGGTGTAGACCGGCTTGAGCACGACCTTGACGATGCCCATGGCCAGCCTCCCCAGCAGGGGTTCACCCGGCGGCACCGTCCCGACCGGGGCCGCGCTCACCACCACCAGCCGGCGCACCCCCTCCGCCTCCATCGCCCGCAGGATCGAGCGGGTCACCGGCGCCGCGAGCCCCGCGCCCGCGCGGGCCGATGCCCGACAGCACCGCGTCCCGCCCACCACGGCCGGCCGCAGCGAGTCCGGGTCGTCGAACGCGGTCGCGGTGAACACCTCCAGGCGGTCCCCGGTGACGTCCAGCCGCGCCGGGTCGCGCACCACCGCCGTGACCCGATGGCCCGCCGCCAGGCCCTGCCGCACGATCTCCCGGCCGACGCCCCCTGTCGCTCCGAACACGGTGAGCCTCATCGTCCTCGCCTCTTCCGCTCGATGGTGGGTGAGTATTCACTCACCTCTATGGTGAGTACCCACTCACCTCACGTCAAGCCTTGTCATGGCGATCGGAGCGCATCCATGAAACCCGCGCGGGCCCGCATCCTGGACGCCGCCGCCCAGCTGATGGGCACCATCGGGCTGGCGCGAGCCACCACCAAGGAGATCGCCCGCGCCGCCGGCTGCTCGGAGGCCGCCCTCTACAAGTACTTCTCCGGCAAGGAAGAACTCTTCCTGCGCGTCCTGGAGGAACGGCTGCCCCGCCTCGGCCCGCTGCTCGCCGAACTCGCGGAAGGGCCCTTCGACGCGAGCGCCGGCCGGAGTGTCGAGGAGAATCTCACGGAGGTGGTCCGCCAGGCGGCCCTCTTCTACGAGGCGACCTTCCCGATCGGCGCCTCACTCTTCGCCGAACCGGCGCTGCTGCGCCGTCACGCCGAGGGGGTCCACGCCCTGGGGGCGGGCCCGCTCCGGCCGCTGCGCGCGCTCGCCGCGTACGTGCGCGCCGAGCGCGAGGCCGGCCGCGTACGGGCCGATGCCGACGCCGACGCCGTGGCCTCGCTCCTGCTCGGCGCGTGCCTCCAGCGGGCCTTCCTGAAGGCCTTCCCGGACGGCGAACAGGTCACCCCGCTGGAGGAGTTCGCCCCGGCGCTGGTGCGGACGGTCCTCTCCGGCCTCGCCCCTGACGGTCCCCGCCCCTGACGGCCCGCCCCGGTCAGTCCTCCAGCCAGCCGTCGATCCCGGCCAGCATCTTGTCCCGCGCCCCGGCCGGCGCCGCGGAGCCCCGTACCGACTGACGCGCCAGCTCGGCCAGTTCGACGTCCGTGAACCCGTGGTACTTGCGCACGAGTTCGTACTGCGCGGCCAGCCGCGAGCCGAAGAGCAACGGGTCGTCGGCGCCCAGCGCCATCGGCACCCCGGCGTCGAACAGTGTCCGCAGGGGTACGTCGGCGGGCTTCTCGTAGACGCCCAGCGCCACGTTCGACGCCGGGCACACCTCACAGGTCACACCGCGCTCGGCCAGTTTGCGCAGCAGCCGCGGATCCTCGGCGGCCCGTACGCCGTGCCCGACCCGGGTCGCGCGCAGATCGTCCAGGCAGTCCCGTACCGACGAGGGCCCGCTCAGCTCACCGCCGTGCGGCGCCGCGAGCAGCCCGCCCTCCCGCGCGATGGCGAACGCCCGGTCGAAGTCCCGTGCCATGCCCCGGCGTTCGTCGTTCGACAGGCCGAAGCCGACGACGCCCCGGTCCGCGTACCGCACGGCGAGCCGCGCCAGTGTGCGGGCGTCCAGCGGGTGCTTCATCCGGTTGGCCGCGACCACGACGCGCATACCGAGCCCGGTGTCCCTGGCCGCCGCGTCCACGGCGTCCAGGATGATCTCCAGTGCCGGGATCAGTCCGCCGAGCAGCGGGGCGTAGGAGGTGGGGTCGACCTGGATCTCCAGCCAGTGCGAACCGTCCCGGACGTCCTCCTCGGCGGCCTCGCGCACCAGCCGCTGGATGTCCTCGGGGGAGCGCAGACACGACCGGGCGATGTCGTAGAGCCGCTGGAAGCGGAACCAGCCCCGTTCGTCGGTCGCCCGCAGCTCGGGCGGCTCACCGCCGGTGAGCGCGTCGGGGAGGTGGACGCCGTACTTGTCGGCGAGCTCCAGCAGGGTCGTCGGCCGCATCGAGCCGGTGAAGTGCAGATGCAGATGGGCCTTGGGCAACAGACGGATGTCGCGGGTGGCGCGGTCGTCATGCGGGGGGCCGGAAACGTTCTCCATCCATGGATCCTGCCGTACTCACGCGGACTCCGGGAGTCCCTTTCCATCTTCGGGTCGTCGCCCGAACGAAATCCCGAACGAAATCCCGAACGGAAGAACGGGCCCCCGGGTAGCACCGGGGACCCGTTCTCCTCACCGAATCACGCTTCTCAGTCGCGGGCCTCCGCCAGCAGCTTCTGCAGTCGCGCCACACCCTCGACCAGGTCCTCGTCGCCCAGGGCGTACGACAGCCGCAGATACCCCGGCGTACCGAAGGCCTCGCCCGGTACGACCGCGACCTCGGCCTCTTCGAGGATCAGGGTGGCGAGGTCGACCGAGCTCGCGGGGCGCTTGCCGCGGATCTCCTTGCCGAGCAGCGCCTTCACCGACGGGTACACGTAGAAGGCACCCTCGGGCTCCGGGCAGACCACGCCGTCGATCTCGTTGAGCATCCGGACGATGATGCCCCGGCGCCGGTCGAAGGCGGTCCGCATCTCGTCCACCGCGTCCAGGCCGCCGGTGAGGGCGGCGAGCGCGGCGGCCTGCGACACGTTGGCCACGTTCGACGTCGCGTGCGACTGGAGGTTGGTCGCGGCCTTCACCACGTCCTTGGGGCCGACGACCCAGCCCACCCGCCAGCCGGTCATCGCGTACGTCTTGGCGACACCGTTGACCACGACGCACTTGTCGCGCAGCTCCGGCACGACGGAGGGCAGCGAGGTGAACTCGGCGTCCCCGTACACGAGGTGTTCGTAGATCTCGTCCGTCATGACCCACAGGCCGTGTTCCACGGCCCAGCGGCCGATCGCCTCGGTGTCCTCGCGGCTGTAGACGGCGCCCGTCGGGTTGGAGGGCGAGACGAAGAGCACGACCTTCGTACGCTCCGTGCGCGCCGCCTCCAGCTGCTCGACGGAGACCCGGTAGCCGGTGGTCTCGTCGGCCACGACGTCCACCGGGACACCGCCCGCCAGCCGGATCGACTCGGGGTACGTCGTCCAGTACGGCGCCGGGACGATGACCTCGTCGCCCGGGTCGAGGATCGCGGCGAAGGCCTCGTAGATCGCCTGCTTGCCGCCGTTGGTCACCAGGACCTGCGCGGGGTCGATCTCGTAGCCGGAGTCACGCAGCGTCTTGGCGACGATGGCGGCCTTCAGCTCGGGAAGCCCGCCGGCCGGGGTGTAGCGGTGGTACTTCGGGTTGTGGCAGGCCTCACTCGCGGCCTCGACGATGTAGCCGGGCGTCGGGAAGTCGGGCTCGCCCGCGCCGAAGCCGATCACCGGCCGGCCGGCGGCCTTGAGGGCCTTGGCCTTGGCATCGACGGCGAGGGTGGCGGACTCGGAGATTGCGCCGACTCGGGCGGAGACCCGGCGCTCGGTCGGAGGAATTGCAGCGCTCATGCGGGCCATGGTCCCAGACCCCCCGAGACACGGGCACAGGGGTTTCGCCGACTGGACAGCCCGCGGACAGGGAGTGGACAGGTTCCGACAAGAGCCGGTCCCGTGTTACCTGTTCGACGCATGGCCCCTGAGCACGTACACTCACTGGTCGTTGGCCCTCACCCGCCACCACCGATCCGCACACACCGTGCTCCGGGTCGGATGCGGTAGGTTGGGGAAAACGCAAAGGGTCGTAGCTCAATTGGTAGAGCACTGGTCTCCAAAACCAGCGGTTGGGGGTTCAAGTCCCTCCGGCCCTGCTACACACTTCCTTCGCCAGGATGTGTGCGCATGTACGTACTTCAAAAGCACTGCCGTGCGGCTCCACCGGGCGCGGCACGGCCACGACCCGGAATCAGGTGAGAGAGCGTGACGGACGCCGTGGGCTCCATCGACAAGCCTGATGCTGACGATGACGAGACCGCAGAGTCGAACAAGAAGACCCGCAAGGGTGGCAAGCGCGGCAAGAAGGGCCCCCTGGGCCGTCTCGCGCTCTTCTACCGTCAGATCGTCGCGGAGCTGCGCAAGGTCGTCTGGCCGACTCGCAACCAGCTGACGACCTACACGACTGTTGTGATCGTCTTCGTCGTCGTCATGATCGGTCTGGTGACCGTGATGGACTACGGCTTCCAGAGAGTAGTCAAGTACGTCTTCGGCTAAAGCCGCGGAGGCGGAGGGCGCCCACAGGCGTCCTTTTCCGCATGTTCCACCCATCGTGAAGCCAGGAAGAAGCAGCCAACGTGTCTGACCCGAACCTGAACGACGCCAACGAGGCGGTCGAGTCCCGTGAGGACGAGACCGACATCGTCGAGGCGGCGGACGCTGTCGAGCCAGACCAGGCCGAAGCCGCTGACGTCGAGGCCGGCGAGCCGGCCGAGGAGTCGGCGCTGCACGTCGAGGACGCGGACGAGGACGACGACGCGGAGTCAGCTCCCGCCGAAGCCGCCGAAGCCGAAGCCGAGCTTGACGACGCGACCGACGCCGAAGAGGCAGAGGACGCCGAGGCCGAAGCTGAGGCCGAGGACGGCGACGACGACGAGCTCGTCGAGGAGCCTCCCGCCGCCGACCCGGTCGCCGCGCTCCGCGAGGAGCTGCGCACCCTGCCCGGCGAGTGGTACGTCATCCACACGTACGCGGGCTACGAGAAGCGCGTGAAGGCCAACCTGGAACAGCGCGCCGTCTCGCTCAACGTCGAGGACTTCATCTACTCGGCCGAGGTGCCCGAGGAAGAGATCGTCCAGATCAAGAACGGCGAGCGCAAGAACGTCCGCCAGAACAAGCTCCCGGGCTACGTCCTGGTGCGGATGGACCTGACGAACGAGTCCTGGGGTGTCGTACGGAACACGCCGGGCGTCACCGGCTTCGTCGGCAACGCCTACGACCCGTACCCGCTGACGCTGGACGAGATCGTCAAGATGCTCGCCCCCGAGGCCGAGGAGAAGGCCGCGCGCGAGGCGGCCGAGGCCGAGGGCAAGCCGGTTCCGTCCCGCAAGGTCGAGGTCCAGGTGCTGGACTTCGAGGTCGGCGACTCGGTCACCGTCACCGACGGCCCGTTCGCGACGCTCCAGGCGACGATCAACGAGATCAACGCCGACTCGAAGAAGGTCAAGGGCCTCGTCGAGATCTTCGGTCGCGAGACTCCGGTCGAGCTGAGCTTCGACCAGATCCAGAAGAACTGACGCGCGGTTCCGCGCGCTCGTAAAGCCACTTCCGACCAGGTCAGACAGGCTCTCGCAGGGGGTTGCCCCCCACTCGCGGGAGAGGGTCTGACCTGCTCGGTTTTTGGCCGTGCAGCTATACCCGTTATCGTTGCGCGGTATGCCCGCATCCGGATGACCGGATGACTGGGCCGGAACACTCTCACTAGGACCCGGAGAGAGCAATGCCTCCCAAGAAGAAGAAGGTCACGGGGCTCATCAAGCTCCAGATCTCGGCCGGCGCGGCCAACCCGGCGCCGCCGGTCGGCCCCGCGCTGGGCCAGCACGGCGTCAACATCATGGAGTTCTGCAAGGCCTACAACGCCGCGACCGAGTCGCAGCGTGGCATGGTCGTGCCGGTGGAGATCACGGTCTACGAAGACCGCTCCTTCACCTTCATCACCAAGACTCCGCCGGCCGCGAAGCTGATCCTCAAGGCCGCTGGTGTGGACAAGGGCTCGGGCGAGCCGCACGTCAAGAAGGTCGCCAAGCTCACCCGCGACCAGGTCCGTGACATCGCCACGACCAAGATGCCCGACCTGAACGCCAACGACCTGGACGCCGCCGAGAAGATCATCGCCGGCACCGCCCGTTCCATGGGCATCACGGTCGAGGGCTGAGTCCCGTCCGGCGGGCCCGTTCGGGCGCGCCAAGTGGAAGGGCCATGCGCGGCCCGCACCACGAACTCCACACCTGAATGAACCACCAGGAGCAGAAGTGAAGCGCAGCAAGGCACTCCGCAGCGCGGACGCGAAGATCGACGCGGAGCGTAACTATCCTCCGCTCGAGGCCGTCCGTATCGCCAAGGACACCAACACCACCAAGTTCGACGGCACCGTCGAGGTCGCCATGCGTCTGGGCGTAGACCCGCGCAAGGCGGACCAGATGGTCCGTGGCACCGTGAACCTCCCGCACGGCACCGGCAAGACCGCCCGGGTCCTGGTCTTCGCGACCGGTGACCGTGCCGAGGCAGCGCGCGCCGCGGGCGCCGACATCGTCGGCTCCGACGAGCTGATCGACGAGGTCCAGAAGGGCCGTCTCGACTTCGACGCCGTCGTCGCCACCCCGGACCTCATGGGCAAGGTCGGCCGCCTCGGCCGCGTCCTCGGCCCGCGTGGTCTGATGCCGAACCCGAAGACCGGCACCGTCACCCCTGATGTCACGAAGGCCGTGAACGACATCAAGGGCGGCAAGATCGAGTTCCGCGTCGACAAGCACTCGAACCTGCACTTCATCATCGGCAAGGTCTCCTTCGACGAGACGAAGCTTGTCGAGAACTACGCCGCGGCGCTGGAGGAGATCCTCCGTCTCAAGCCGTCCGCGGCGAAGGGCCGTTACATCAAGAAGGCGGTCCTGGCGACGACGATGGGCCCCGGCATCCCGCTGGACGCCAACCGCACTCGTAACCTCCTCGTCGAGGAGGACCCGGCCTCCGTCTGATCCTTGACGGAAGTCGCGCCAACGCGTGTCAAGAGCCGGTCCCGGCACCTCTGTTGAGGTGTTGGGGCCGGTTTTCGCGTGCGCGGGCTGTCATACCCGTGCGTTACCGTTCAACTAAGTACATCGAAAAAAGGGGTGGGGTATGACCATGTCGACATGGGGGCGTGTTGGCGTCTCGCTGACGGCAGTGGCCGTTGTGGCGGGTGTCGCCGGCTGTCAGAGCGGTGACTCGGACTCGAAGAAGAATTCCGGGAGTTCGTCGGCCAAGGACGCGCCGCAGTCGCGTTCCGCGGTGACCGAGGTTCTGACGGCGGCGTACGAGAAGACGGCGGCGGCGAAGTCCGCCAAGGTCAGCATGACGATGTCGATGCCGGCCGGCACGGCGGGAGCCGCGGGGGGCGGCGACATGGAGATGACCGGTGTCATGGGGTGGGACCCCATGGTGATGGACATGACCATGTCCGGCTCGATGATGCAGGCCGAGCCCGATGCCCCGGAGAAGATCCGGATGGTCTGGGTCAAGAACGCGATGTACATGGACATGGGCGCCGAGGCGGCCAAGGACATGGACGGCAAGCGCTGGATGAAGCTGGACCTGGCCGCGGCGGCGGAGGCCTCGGGTGACCCGGAGGCCACCAAGGAGCTCACCGGTGGCATGGAGAACATGAACCAGGACCCGGCCCAGCAGCTCGCGCTGCTGCTGGACTCGCCGAACGTGAAGCACGTCGGCTCCGAGAAGATCGACGGGGTCGAGGCTCAGCACTACAAGGGCACGCTGACGGTCGCCGAGATGCTGGAGTCGAACGAGTCGCTCGACGTGCTCAGCGCGAAGGAGCGCAAGGACCTCCTCGCCAACATCGACAAGACGGGCATCGAGGGGTACGACACCGAGGTCTGGGTCAACGAGGACGACTACCCGGTGAAGATGAACGTCGCGATGGAATCCCCGCAGGGTGACATCAAGATCAGCGCGCGGTACAGCGACTACGGTGCCAAGGCCTCGGTCCAGACGCCGCCGGCCGCCGACACCGTCGACCTGTTCAAGATGCTGGGCGACCTCGGCGCCGAGTCCGGCGCGGACAGCTCCGGGATCTGATCCGGACGCTCCTGCTGATCCGGAAAGCCACTCCTGATCCGGAAAGCTTGATCCACCATTCCCGTCGCCGGGGCCGGTTTACGGCCCCGGCGACCGGATTTGCCTGCGAGTAACCCTGTCACGTACTCTCCACAGGAAGCCAAAGACCGCTGGTCGTCGCCGTGCTCTCGCAAGAGGGTGAGGCGACCGAAGGATCCGCTGGAAGCGGACGACCCGCGTAGGTGTTCGAGGAGAGTTCCCGGGTTCGTCCCGGTCGAGCTACGCCCCGTGCGCTTGCGCCGGGGCGTTTGTCTTGTTCAGCCCCTTCTGAGCGGTCCTCATCACCCGGAAGGAGGCCGACGCTCATGGCAAGGCCCGACAAGGCTGCCGCGGTGGCCGAGCTGACGGAACAATTCCGCAGTTCGAACGCCGCAGTGCTGACCGAGTACCGGGGTCTCACCGTGGCGCAGCTCAAGGAGCTGCGCCGTTCCCTCGGTGCGAACGCCCAGTACGCCGTGGTGAAGAACACGCTGACCAAGATCGCGGCCAACGAGGCCGGGATCAACACGCTGGACGACCTGTTCGCGGGTCCGACGGCGGTTGCCTTCGTCACCGGTGACCCGGTGGAGTCGGCGAAGGGTCTTCGTGACTTCGCCAAGGACAACCCGAACCTCGTCATCAAGGGCGGTGTCCTTGATGGCAAGGCGCTCAGCGCCGACGAGTTCAAGAAGCTCGCGGACCTTGAGTCCCGCGAGGTGCTGCTCGCCAAGGTGGCCGGTGGAATCAAGGCGTCGATGGCCAAGGCCGCGGCGACATTCCAGGCCCCGCTGTCGGAGTTCGTCCGCACCGCGGACGCCCTTCGCGCCAAGCGTGAGGCCGAGCAGGGCGGTGCCGGTACGCCGGCTCCCGCCGAGGCCGACGCCGAGTAGTTCGGCGCCGCGTCGCAGCGGGCCCGTACGCCCGCCGTTCACATTCATCCGGCACCTGCCGAAATTAGTGGAAGGACCGCCACCATGGCGAAGCTGTCCCAGGACGACCTGCTCAAGCAGTTCGAAGACCTGACCCTCATCGAGCTCTCTGACTTCGTCAAGGCGTTCGAGGAGAAGTTCGACGTCAAGGCCGCCGCCCCGGTCGCCGCTGCCGCCGCCGGTGGCGCCGCTGTCGTCGTCGAAGAAGAGGTCCAGGACGAGTTCGACGTCATCCTCACGGGTGCCGGCGAGAAGAAGATCCAGGTCATCAAGGTCGTGCGTGAGCTCACCTCGCTGGGCCTCAAGGAGGCCAAGGACCTCGTGGACGGCGCCCCCAAGCCCGTCGTCGAGAAGGTCGCCAAGGAGGCCGCCGAGAAGGCTGCCGAGTCCCTCAAGGCCGCCGGCGCCTCCGTCGAGGTCAAGTGACTTCGTAGGACCCCGCTGACACCCGCCTCAGGGAGCCGTGACGGCGCCCGCGAGCCGAAGTGACAGCGATCGCACCGCGAGGTGCACAGCGTTGACGAGAAGGGCGGTCACCCGTACGGGTGGCCGCCCTTCTCCGTTGCCGCGAGGGGTTCCTTGCTCTTCGGCCTGCTGCGAGTATGGTGATCATCGCCGTGCCTTCCGTACGACCGGTGACGATCCGTACGGAGCTGGGGCCTTGACGAACCGCACGGAGCGCGCAATTCTCAGGACGCGTCGTCATATCGATCCGAATCCGAGGCATGGATCGGCGACGAAGAGGGCAGGATCGATGTGCGCCTACGGCGTGGGTCGATACGCAGTTGAGACAAGGTGTTGAGAACAACGAGGGTCTCGCAGAACCCGGCCTGGACATCAGTGTGCCAAGTGGCTACACTGACCCTTTGCGCTGCCTGTTAGCTGCTCCCTGCCCGTCACCAGGGGCACCCCCATGCATGACATCGTCGGCTGACCTGCCCTTTCCGGGCCTGTCATCCGTTGTGTCCAGCTCGGGACCGGTACGCGCGTAGTGAGTCCGAGCCCTCGGAAGGACCCCCTCTTGGCCGCCTCGCGCAACGCCTCGACCACGAATACGAACAACGGCGCCAGCACCGCCCCGCTGCGCATCTCTTTTGCAAAGATCAAGGAGCCCCTCGAGGTTCCGAACCTTCTCGCGCTGCAGACCGAGAGCTTCGACTGGCTGCTCGGCAATGCCATCTGGAAGGCGCGTGTCGAGGCAGCTCTGGAGAGCGGCCAGGACGTCCCCAGGAAGTCGGGTCTGGAGGAGATCTTCGAGGAGATCTCTCCGATCGAGGACTTCTCCGGGTCGATGTCGCTGACCTTCCGCGACCACCGCTTCGAGCCGCCGAAGAACTCGATCGACGAGTGCAAGGAGCGCGACTTCACGTACGCGGCCCCGCTCTTCGTCACCGCCGAGTTCACCAACAACGAGACCGGCGAGATCAAGTCCCAGACGGTCTTCATGGGCGACTTCCCGCTCATGACGGACAAGGGCACCTTCGTCATCAACGGCACCGAGCGTGTCGTGGTGACCCAGCTGGTGCGTTCGCCGGGTGTCTACTTCGATTCCTCGATCGACAAGACGTCCGACAAGGACATCTTCTCTTCCAAGATCATCCCGTCCCGGGGTGCCTGGCTGGAGATGGAGATCGACAAGCGCGACATGGTCGGTGTCCGTATCGACCGCAAGCGCAAGCAGTCCGTCACCGTTCTCCTCAAGGCTCTCGGTTGGACGACCGAGCAGATCCTGGAGGAGTTCGGCGAGTACGAGTCGATGCGCGCCACCCTGGAGAAGGACCACACCCAGGGCCAGGACGACGCGCTGCTCGACATCTACCGCAAGCTGCGTCCGGGCGAGCCCCCGACCCGCGAGGCGGCCCAGACGCTGCTCGAGAACCTCTACTTCAACCCCAAGCGCTACGACCTCGCGAAGGTCGGCCGCTACAAGGTGAACAAGAAGCTCGGCGCGGAAGAGCCGCTGGACGCCGGTGTGCTCACCGCCGACGACATCATCGCCACGATCAAGTACCTGGTGAAGCTGCACGCCGGTGAGACCGAGACGGTCGGCGAGAGCGGCACCCAGATCATCGTCGAGACCGACGACATCGACCACTTCGGCAACCGCCGTCTGCGCAACGTGGGCGAGCTCATCCAGAACCAGGTCCGTACGGGTCTGGCGAGGATGGAGCGCGTCGTCCGTGAGCGCATGACGACCCAGGACGTCGAGGCGATCACGCCGCAGACGCTCATCAACATCCGGCCGGTCGTCGCCTCCATCAAGGAGTTCTTCGGCACCAGCCAGCTGTCGCAGTTCATGGACCAGAACAACCCGCTCTCCGGTCTCACCCACAAGCGCCGTCTCAACGCGCTCGGCCCGGGTGGTCTCTCGCGTGAGCGGGCCGGCTTCGAGGTCCGTGACGTGCACCCGTCCCACTACGGCCGCATGTGTCCGATCGAGACCCCCGAGGGCCCGAACATCGGTCTGATCGGCTCGCTCGCCTCGTACGGCCGGGTCAACCCGTTCGGCTTCATCGAGACGCCGTACCGCAAGGTCGTCGGCGGTGTCGTCACCGACGACGTCGACTACCTCACCGCCGACGAAGAGGACCGCTTCGTCATCGCGCAGGCCAACGCGACGCTGTCCGAGGAGATGCGGTTCACCGAGCCGCGCGTCCTCGTCCGCCGTCGTGGCGGCGAGGTCGACTACATCCCCGGTGACGACGTCGACTACATGGACGTCTCGCCGCGCCAGATGGTGTCGGTCGCGACCGCGATGATCCCGTTCCTGGAGCACGACGACGCCAACCGTGCCCTCATGGGCGCGAACATGATGCGCCAGGCCGTGCCGCTCATCACGTCGGAGGCGCCGCTCGTCGGCACCGGCATGGAGTACCGCTGCGCGGTCGACGCCGGTGACGTCATCAAGGCGGAGAAGGAGGGTGTGGTCCAGGAGGTATCCGCGGACTACATCACCATCGCCAACGACGACGGCACGTACACCACGTACCGCATCGCCAAGTTCTCCCGCTCCAACCAGGGCACCTCCGTCAACCAGAAGGTCATCGTCTCCGAGGGTGACCGGGTCGTCGAGAGCCAGGTGCTCGCCGACGGTCCCGCCACCGAGCAGGGCGAGATGGCGCTCGGCAAGAACCTTCTCGTGGCGTTCATGCCGTGGGAGGGCCACAACTACGAAGACGCGATCATCCTCAGCCAGCGGCTGGTCCAGGACGACGTCCTCTCCTCGATCCACATCGAGGAGCACGAGGTCGACGCCCGTGACACCAAGCTCGGCCCGGAGGAGATCACCCGGGACATCCCGAACGTCTCCGAAGAGGTCCTCGCGGACCTCGACGAGCGCGGCATCATCCGTATCGGTGCCGAGGTCACGGCCGGAGACATCCTCGTCGGCAAGGTCACGCCCAAGGGCGAGACCGAGCTGACGCCGGAGGAGCGCCTGCTCCGCGCGATCTTCGGTGAGAAGGCCCGTGAAGTCCGCGACACCTCGCTGAAGGTGCCGCACGGCGAGACCGGCAAGATCATCGGTGTCCGCGTCTTCGACCGCGAGGAGGGCGACGAGCTGCCTCCGGGCGTGAACCAGCTGGTCCGCGTCTACGTCGCACAGAAGCGCAAGATCACCGACGGCGACAAGCTCGCCGGCCGGCACGGCAACAAGGGCGTCATCTCCAAGATCCTCCCGATCGAGGACATGCCGTTCCTTGAGGACGGCACCCCGGTCGACATCATCCTCAACCCGCTCGGCGTCCCGTCCCGAATGAACCCGGGACAGGTCCTCGAGATCCACCTCGGCTGGCTCGCCAGCCAGGGCTGGAAGGTCGAGGGCAGCGAGGACTGGATGGAGCGGCTGAAGGTCATCGGCGCCGACGACGTCGCCGCCGGCACCAACGTCGCCACGCCCGTCTTCGACGGCGCGCGCGAGGACGAGATCTCCGGCCTCTTCGAGGCGACGATCCCGAACCGCGACGGCGAGCGGATGGTCAAGGCCTCCGGCAAGGCCAGCCTGTTCGACGGCCGCTCCGGTGAGCCGTTCCCCGAGCCGGTGTCCATCGGCTACATGTACATCCTCAAGCTCCACCACCTGGTCGACGACAAGCTCCACGCCCGCTCGACCGGTCCGTACTCGATGATCACCCAGCAGCCGCTGGGTGGTAAGGCCCAGTTCGGCGGTCAGCGCTTCGGTGAGATGGAGGTGTGGGCGCTGGAAGCGTACGGCGCCGCCTACGCCCTCCAGGAGCTGCTGACGATCAAGTCCGACGACGTGACCGGCCGCGTGAAGGTCTACGAGGCCATCGTCAAGGGCGAGAACATCCCCGAGCCCGGCATTCCCGAGTCCTTCAAGGTGCTCATCAAGGAAATGCAGTCGCTCTGCCTCAACGTGGAGGTGCTGTCCTCGGACGGCATGTCCATCGAGATGCGCGACACGGACGAGGACGTCTTCCGTGCGGCGGAGGAGCTCGGTATCGACCTGTCCCGGCGAGAGCCGAGCAGCGTCGAAGAGGTCTGACGGGTTCGCCGGCCGGATCACGTATCCGGCCGGGCTCTCCCCGGACCCTCCCCCCGCGCCCTGCCGGGCGTGGGCGGGACCCCCTCAGACCATTTGCTGAAGTGCCCCATCTACTCGCTTACGCGAGGGGCTCGAACCCCCGAAAGAGGGATTGACGACAAGTGCTCGACGTCAACTTCTTCGACGAGCTGCGGATCGGCCTTGCCACCGCGGACGACATCCGGACCTGGTCCCACGGCGAAGTGAAGAAGCCGGAGACCATCAACTACCGCACGCTCAAGCCCGAGAAGGACGGACTCTTCTGCGAGAAGATCTTCGGTCCGACCCGGGACTGGGAGTGCTACTGCGGCAAGTACAAGCGTGTCCGCTTCAAGGGCATCATCTGTGAGCGCTGTGGCGTCGAAGTCACGCGCGCCAAGGTGCGCCGTGAGCGGATGGGCCACATCGAGCTTGCCGCTCCCGTCACCCACATCTGGTACTTCAAGGGCGTTCCGTCCCGGCTGGGATACCTGCTCGACCTCGCGCCGAAGGACCTCGAGAAGGTCATCTACTTCGCCGCGTACATGATCACGTTCGTGGACGAGGAGCGCCGCACGCGTGACCTGCCGTCGCTGGAGGCGCATGTCTCCGTCGAGCGTCAGCAGGTCGAGAACCGTCGCGACTCCGACCTCGAAGCCCGCGCCAAGAAGCTTGAGACCGACCTGGCCGAGCTGGAGGCCGAGGGCGCCAAGGCCGACGTGCGCCGCAAGGTGCGCGAAGGTGCCGAGCGTGAGATGAAGCAGCTGCGCGACCGTGCACAGCGCGAGATCGACCGGCTCGACGAGGTGTGGAGCCGCTTCAAGAACCTCAAGGTCCAGGACCTGGAGGGCGACGAGCTGCTCTACCGCGAGCTGCGTGACCGCTTCGGCACGTACTTCGACGGTTCCATGGGTGCCGCCGCTCTGCAGAAGCGCCTGGAGTCCTTCGACCTGAACGAAGAGGCCGAGCGGCTCCGCGAGATCATCCGTACCGGCAAGGGCCAGAAGAAGACCCGCGCGCTCAAGCGCCTCAAGGTCGTCTCCGCGTTCCTGCAGACCAGCAACAGCCCCAAGGGCATGGTGCTGGACTGCGTCCCGGTGATCCCGCCGGACCTGCGTCCGATGGTGCAGCTGGACGGTGGCCGCTTCGCGACCTCCGACCTGAACGACCTGTACCGCCGTGTGATCAACCGCAACAACCGCCTCAAGCGTCTCCTTGACCTCGGTGCCCCCGAGATCATCGTGAACAACGAGAAGCGGATGCTGCAGGAGGCCGTCGACGCGCTGTTCGACAACGGCCGCCGCGGTCGCCCGGTCACCGGTCCCGGCAACCGGCCCCTGAAGTCCCTCAGCGACATGCTGAAGGGCAAGCAGGGCCGTTTCCGCCAGAACCTCCTCGGCAAGCGAGTCGACTACTCGGCCCGTTCCGTGATCGTCGTCGGACCGCAGCTCAAGCTGCACCAGTGCGGTCTGCCGAAGGCCATGGCGCTGGAGCTCTTCAAGCCGTTCGTGATGAAGCGCCTGGTGGACCTGAACCACGCGCAGAACATCAAGTCGGCCAAGCGCATGGTCGAGCGTGGCCGCACCGTCGTGTACGACGTCCTCGAAGAGGTCATCGCCGAACACCCGGTGCTGCTGAACCGTGCTCCGACCCTGCACCGCCTCGGCATCCAGGCCTTCGAGCCGCAGCTGGTCGAGGGCAAGGCCATCCAGATCCACCCGCTCGTCTGCACCGCGTTCAACGCGGACTTCGACGGTGACCAGATGGCCGTCCACCTGCCGCTCTCCGCGGAGGCACAGGCCGAGGCCCGCATCCTGATGCTGTCCTCGAACAACATCCTCAAGCCGGCCGACGGCCGTCCCGTCACCATGCCCACCCAGGACATGGTGCTCGGCCTCTTCTTCCTCACCACGGACGAGGAGGAGCGCGTAGTCATCGGCGAGGGCCGGTCCTTCGGCTCCAGCGCCGAGGCCACGATGGCGTTCGACAACCGCGAGCTCTCGCTCCAGGCGAAGGTCGACATCCGCTTCCCGGTGGGCACAATCCCGCCGCGCGGCTGGACCCCGCCGGTCGGCGAGGACGGCGAGACGAACGCCGAGTGGCAGCAGGGCGACCCGTTCCGGCTGCGTACGACCCTGGGCCGCGCGCTCTTCAACGAGCTGCTGCCCGAGGACTACCCGTTCGTCGACTACTCGGTGGGCAAGAAGCAGCTCTCCGAGATCGTCAACGACCTGGCCGAGCGCTACCCCAAGGTCATCGTGGCGGCGACGCTCGACAACCTGAAGGCGGCCGGCTTCTTCTGGGCGACCCGCTCCGGTGTGACCGTGGCGATCTCCGACATCGTCGTCCCCGACGCGAAGAAGGCGATCGTCCAGGGTTACGAGGCGCTGGACGAGAGGGTCCAGAAGCAGTACGAGCGCGGTCTGATCACCAAGGAAGAGCGCACGCAGGAGCTCATCGCGATCTGGACCAAGGCGACCAACGAGGTTGCCGAGGCGATGAACGCGAACTTCCCGAAGACCAACCCGGTCTCCATGATGGTGAATTCGGGCGCTCGCGGAAACATGATGCAGATGCGTCAGATCGCCGGTATGCGTGGTCTGGTGTCCAACGCCAAGAACGAGACGATTCCCCGTCCGATCAAGGCGTCCTTCCGTGAAGGCCTGTCCGTGCTGGAGTACTTCATCTCCACCCACGGTGCCCGTAAGGGTCTGGCCGACACCGCCCTGCGTACCGCCGACTCGGGTTACCTCACCCGTCGTCTGGTGGACGTCTCGCAGGACGTCATCATCCGCGAGGAGGACTGCGGCACCGACCGCGGCCTCAAGCTGCGGATCGCCGAGCGCGGCGCCGACGGTGTCCTGCGCAAGGCGGAGGACGTCGAGACGTCCGTGTACGCGCGGATGCTCGCCGAGGACGTCGTCGTGGACGGCAAGGTCATCGCGCCGGCCAACGTCGACCTGGGCGATGTCCTGATCGACGCGGTCGTCGCCGCGGGCGTCGAGGAGGTCAAGACCCGCTCGGTCCTGACCTGTGAGTCCGCGGTCGGTACCTGCGCCTTCTGCTACGGCCGTTCGCTGGCCACCGGCAAGCTGGTCGACATCGGTGAGGCGGTCGGCATCATCGCCGCCCAGTCCATCGGTGAGCCCGGCACCCAGCTCACGATGCGTACCTTCCACACCGGTGGTGTGGCGGGCGACGACATCACGCAGGGTCTGCCGCGTGTCGTCGAGCTCTTCGAGGCCCGTACGCCCAAGGGCGTCGCGCCGATCTCCGAGGCCGCGGGCTCCGTCCGCATCGAGGAGACCGAGAAGACGAAGAAGCTCGTCGTCACCCCGGACGACGGAAGCGAGGAGACGCCGTTCCCGATCTCCAAGCGCGCCCGTCTGCTCGTGGGCGACGGTGACCGCGTCGAGGTGGGCCAGAAGCTCACCGTGGGTGCCACCAACCCGCACGACGTGCTGCGCATCCTCGGTCAGCGCGCGGTCCAGGTCCACCTGGTCGGCGAAGTCCAGAAGGTCTACAACTCGCAGGGCGTGTCGATCCACGACAAGCACATCGAGATCATCATCCGGCAGATGCTGCGCCGTGTGACGATCATCGAGTCCGGCGACGCGGAACTGCTGCCGGGCGAGCTCGTCGAGCGCTCGAAGTTCGAGACCGAGAACCGTCGTGTGGTCACGGAAGGCGGCCACCCGGCCTCCGGCCGTCCGCAGCTGATGGGTATCACCAAGGCCTCGCTGGCCACCGAGTCGTGGCTGTCGGCGGCGTCCTTCCAGGAGACGACCAGGGTCCTCACCGACGCGGCGATCAACGCCAAGTCGGACTCCCTGATCGGCCTCAAGGAGAACGTCATCATCGGAAAGCTCATCCCGGCGGGTACGGGTCTCTCCCGCTACCGCAACATCCGGGTGGAGCCGACCGAGGAGGCCAAGGCCGCGATGTACTCGGCAGTGGGCTACGACGACATCGACTACTCACCGTTCGGCACGGGCTCCGGCCAGGCCGTTCCGCTGGAGGACTACGACTACGGTCCGTACAACCAGTAAGACGTGAGTACGGCCCGATGGGCGGTCACCCCGGTTGGGGAGGCCGCCCATCGGCCGTGTGTGAGGTATTCGAAACCGGGTGCGGCGCATCTTTTTTGACCGGAGTCGATGAGGTAGGTACGCTCAGACCTTGTGCCTGGGGTGTGCCTGGGCTCCTGTGCGTGTCCTCAACCGCATGGCGAGTTCGGTCAAAGGCCACCGCAATCTGCGCTGTCTCCGCCTCCAGCGGGATCTTGCAGTATTCGACACACCCGACCGCGTGGGTCGGCGAGTGTTCCAGGTTAGTTTTACTAACGGCACACAGAAACCGGAGAAGTAGTGCCTACGATCCAGCAGCTGGTCCGGAAGGGCCGGCAAGACAAGGTCGAGAAGAACAAGACGCCTGCCCTTGAGGGCTCCCCTCAGCGCCGCGGCGTCTGCACGCGTGTGTTCACGACCACCCCGAAGAAGCCCAACTCCGCCCTGCGGAAGGTCGCGCGTGTGCGTCTGACCTCCGGCATCGAGGTCACGGCTTACATTCCGGGTGAGGGACACAACCTGCAGGAGCACTCCATCGTGCTCGTGCGTGGTGGCCGTGTGAAGGACCTGCCGGGTGTTCGTTACAAGATCATCCGCGGTTCCCTTGACACCCAGGGTGTCAAGAACCGCAAGCAGG
Source organism: Streptomyces panacea (assembly GCF_040560175.1). NCBI lineage: Bacteria > Bacillati > Actinomycetota > Actinomycetes > Kitasatosporales > Streptomycetaceae > Streptomyces > Streptomyces panacea. Next base: position 4,831 of record NZ_JARJHW010000078.1, on the reverse strand, counting down.
CCCGCAGCCGCTACGGCGCCAAGAAGGAGAAGTAAACAATGCCTCGTAAGGGCCCTGCCCCGAAGCGCCCGGTCATCATCGACCCGGTCTACGGTTCTCCTCTTGTCACCTCGCTGATCAACAAGCTTCTGCTCAACGGCAAGCGTTCCACCGCCGAGCGGATCGTGTACGGCGCCATGGAAGGCCTCCGCGAGAAGACCGGCAACGACCCGGTCATCACGCTGAAGCGCGCGCTTGAGAACGTCAAGCCGTCTCTTGAGGTCAAGTCCCGCCGCGTCGGCGGCGCCACCTACCAGGTGCCGATCGAGGTCAAGCCCGGTCGCGCCTCCACCCTCGCGCTGCGCTGGCTCGTCGGCTACTCCCGCGCCCGTCGCGAGAAGACCATGACCGAGCGCCTCATGAACGAACTGCTCGACGCCTCCAACGGCCTCGGCGCTTCGGTCAAGAAGCGTGAGGACACGCACAAGATGGCCGAGTCCAACAAGGCCTTCGCGCACTACCGCTGGTAGTCAGCGCCCACATCGAGACCGAGAGAAGATTGAGCCTTATGGCCACCACTTCGCTTGACCTGGCCAAGGTCCGCAACATTGGGATCATGGCCCACATCGACGCGGGCAAGACGACCACCACAGAGCGGATCCTGTTCTACACCGGTGTGAGCTACAAGATCGGTGAGGTCCACGACGGCGCAGCCACGATGGACTGGATGGAGCAGGAGCAGGAGCGCGGCATCACGATCACGTCCGCCGCGACGACCTGTCACTGGCCGCTCGACGATGTCGATCACACGATCAACATCATCGACACCCCGGGTCACGTCGACTTCACCGTCGAGGTGGAGCGTTCGCTCCGCGTCCTCGACGGCGCTGTCACCGTGTTCGACGGAGTGGCGGGCGTCGAGCCGCAGTCCGAGACCGTATGGCGTCAGGCGGACCGCTACGGCGTGCCGCGTATCTGCTTCGTCAACAAGCTCGACCGGACCGGCGCGGAGTTCCACCGCTGCGTCGACATGATCTCGGACCGCCTCGGCGCGGTTCCGATCGTCATGCAGCTTCCGATCGGTGCCGAGATGGACTTCAAGGGCGTCGTCGACCTCGTGTCGATGAAGGCCTTCGTCTGGTCCGCCGAGGCCACCAAGGGCGAGATGTACGACGTCGTCGACATCCCGGACACGCACACCGAGGCCGCCGAGGAATGGCGCGGCAAGCTTCTCGAGGTCGTGTCCGAGAACGACGACGAGATGATGGAGCTGTACCTGGAGGGCCAGGAGCCCACCGAGGAGCAGCTGCACGCGGCGATCCGCCGTATCACGCTCGCCTCCAAGGGTGCGGCCGACTCCGTCACCGTCACGCCCGTCTTCTGTGGCACCGCGTTCAAGAACAAGGGCGTTCAGCCCCTGCTCGACGCGGTCGTGCGCTACCTGCCTTCCCCCCTCGACGTCGACGCCATCGAAGGCCACGACGTCAAGGACCCGGAGAAGGTCGTCATGCGCCGCCCGTCCGACGACGAGCCCTTCGCCGGGCTCGCCTTCAAGATCGCGAGCGACCCGCACCTGGGCAAGCTCACCTTCGTCCGGATCTACTCCGGTCGCCTGACGGCCGGCACCGCGGTGCTGAACTCCGTGAAGGGCAAGAAGGAGCGCATCGGCAAGATCTACCGTATGCACGCGAACAAGCGTGAGGAGATCGAGTCGGTGGGCGCCGGCGACATCGTCGCCGTCATGGGCCTGAAGCAGACCACCACCGGTGAGACGCTGAGCGACGACAAGAACCCGGTGATCCTGGAGTCCATGGACTTCCCGGCGCCGGTCATCGAGGTCGCGATCGAGCCCAAGTCCAAGGGTGACCAGGAGCGTCTGGGTGTAGCCATCCAGCGCCTCGCGGAGGAGGACCCCTCCTTCCAGGTTCACTCGGACGAGGAGACCGGCCAGACCATCATCGGTGGTATGGGCGAGCTTCACCTCGAAGTGCTTGTCGACCGTATGAAGCGCGAGTTCCGCGTGGAGGCGAATGTCGGTAAGCCGCAGGTCGCTTACCGTGAGACGATCCGCAAGACCGTCGAGCGTATCGACTACACGCACAAGAAGCAGACCGGTGGTACCGGCCAGTTCGCGAAGGTGCAGATCGCGATGGAGCCCATTGAGGGCGGCGACGCGACCTACGAGTTCGTGAACAAGGTGACCGGTGGCCGTATCCCCCGTGAGTACATCCCCTCGGTGGACGCGGGCGCACAGGAGGCCATGCAGTTCGGCATCCTGGCCGGCTACGAGATGGTGGGCGTGCGCGTCACCCTTCTCGACGGTGGCTACCACGAGGTCGACTCCTCGGAGCTCGCCTTCAAGATCGCCGGTTCGCAGGCGTTCAAGGAAGGTGCCCGCAGGGCGTCGCCCGTGCTTCTCGAACCGATGATGTCCGTCGAGGTCACCACGCCCGAGGACTACATGGGCGATGTCATCGGAGACCTCAACTCCCGCCGTGGCCAGATCCAGGCCATGGAGGAGCGGCACGGCGCTCGCCTCGTGAAGGGCCTCGTGCCCCTCTCGGAGATGTTCGGCTACGTCGGAGACCTCCGCAGCAAGACGTCGGGTCGCGCAAGCTACTCGATGCAGTTCGACTCCTACGCCGAGGTTCCCCGGAACGTCGCCGAGGAGATCATCGCGAAGGCCAAGGGCGAGTAGCTCGTCCCGAGCACGCTTTAGGCTTGTCACCGGCAAGCCCTGGGGTCGCCGGACACCGCGTACGGGAAACCGCGCGAAGTGTCCGGTGCCCCGGGCCCCGGCATCCCAGCAAAGATCACCTGGCGCCGATGAGTAAGGCGTACAGAACCACTCCAGGAGGACCCCAGTGGCGAAGGCGAAGTTCGAGCGGACTAAGCCGCACGTCAACATCGGCACCATCGGTCACATCGACCACGGTAAGACGACCCTCACGGCCGCCATTACCAAGGTGCTGCATGACGAGTTCCCGACCCTGAACGAGGCCTCGGCCTTCGATCAGATCGACAAGGCTCCCGAGGAGCGTCAGCGCGGTATCACGATCTCGATCGCGCACGTCGAGTACCAGACGGAGTCGCGTCACTACGCGCACGTCGACTGCCCGGGGCACGCGGACTACATCAAGAACATGATCACGGGTGCGGCGCAGATGGACGGCGCCATCCTCGTGGTGGCCGCGACCGACGGCCCGATGCCGCAGACCAAGGAGCACGTGCTCCTGGCCCGCCAGGTCGGCGTGCCGTACATCGTTGTCGCGCTGAACAAGGCCGACATGGTGGACGACGAGGAGATCCTGGAGCTCGTCGAGCTCGAGGTTCGCGAGCTCCTCTCCGAGTACGAGTTCCCGGGCGACGACCTGCCGGTCGTCAAGGTCTCGGCGCTCAAGGCGCTTGAGGGCGACCCGGAGTGGGCCAAGACCGTCCTCGAGCTGATGAAGGCCGTCGACGAGTCGATCCCGCAGCCCGAGCGTGACATCGAGAAGCCGTTCCTCATGCCCATCGAGGACGTCTTCACGATCACCGGCCGTGGCACGGTCGTCACCGGCCGTATCGAGCGTGGTGTGCTCAAGGTCAACGAGACCGTCGACATCGTCGGTATCAAGACCGAGAAGACCACCACCACGGTCACCGGCATCGAGATGTTCCGCAAGCTGCTCGACGAGGGCCAGGCCGGTGAGAACGTCGGTCTGCTCCTCCGTGGCATCAAGCGCGAGGATGTCGAGCGCGGCCAGGTCATCATCAAGCCCGGTTCGGTCACGCCGCACACCGAGTTCGAGGCCCAGTCCTACATCCTGTCGAAGGACGAGGGTGGTCGTCACACCCCCTTCTTCAACAACTACCGCCCGCAGTTCTACTTCCGTACGACTGACGTGACCGGCGTCGTTACCCTCCCCGAGGGCACCGAGATGGTCATGCCGGGCGACAACACCCTCATGACGGTCTCGCTGATTCAGCCGGTCGCCATGGAGGAGGGCCTGAAGTTCGCCATCCGTGAGGGTGGCCGGACCGTGGGCGCCGGCCAGGTCACCAAGATCAGCAAGTAGTACTCGCTGGTCCGACCTGGTAGCTCCGTAAGGAGCGACCTTGCGCGAACACAGGGGCCCCGTATTGGCTTTCGGCCGGTACGGGGCCTCTTCGCGTGCGCCCGGGGGCCGTTAATCGGGTGCGGCGGGTTCCGTTGCGCTTCTAGGGTTGACGGGCAAGTCGTCATGGGCAGCGGGGGAGTGTGGGGCATGCGTACGGCGTATCCACGGACCGTGCATGTGCCCTGGTCGCCCGGGGTTGGCTCCGACGATGTGCGGGGCGGGGATCTGGATGGGCTGCGGGGGCGGGAAGTCGTCGTCACCGAGAAGATGGACGGGGAGAACACCACCCTGTATCGCGACGGGCTGCACGCCCGGTCGCTGGATTCCGGACATCATCCGTCGCGGGGCTGGGTGAAGGCCCTCCAGGGGCGGATCGGGGCGTTGATCCCGGACGGGACGCGGGTGTGCGGGGAGAACCTGTACGCGCGGCACTCGATCGCGTACGAGGACCTGGAGAGCTGGTTCTACGGCTTCTCCGTGTGGGACGGGGAGCGTTGTCTCGGCTGGGACGAGACCGTGCGGGTGCTCCGGCGGCTGGGGATTCCCGTGCCGCGCGTGTTGTGGCGGGGCGTCTTCGACGAACGGGCCCTGCGTGCGCTGAGGTTGGACCCCGCGCGGCAGGAGGGGTACGTCGTACGGAGCGTCGAGGGCTTCGTACGTGAGGAGTTCGGGCGCCGGCTCGCCAAGTGGGTCCGGCCGCACCACGTACAGACCGATACGCACTGGATGCACGCCGCCGTCGTGGAGAACGG
>NZ_JARJHW010000077.1:0-31823 GCF_040560175.1 Streptomyces panacea | reverse complement strand
CGCCCCACCGGAGACCGCAGCACCGACCCGCACCGTCCGACAGGGAGTTCACCGATGATCACCCCACCCGTCTCGCCACCCACCGCACCACCCACCTCGCCACCCGGCCGCCGTCAGTTCCTCGCGGGCACCGGCGCCGTCGGCGCCGCCGCGCTGCTGAGCGGCTGCGTCACCTCGGGATCGACCGGCAAGAGCGAGGCGGGCGGCGACGTCACCCTCCAGTCCAACCTCTCCTCGCCGCAGGCCAAGAACGCCATGGAGAAGGTCGTCGAGGGCTTCGGCAAGAAGGGCGGCGCGAAGGCGAAGCTCAACACCGTCGCGTCCGAGACCTTCCGCACCCAGCTCCCGACCTACCTCACCTCCGCCAACCCGCCGGACCTCTACACCTGGTACCCCGGCTCGGTCGCCGAGTCGTACGCGGCGAAGGACCTGCTCCTGGACGTCAGCGACCTCTGGACCGAGCCCGAACTGACCGGCTACTCCGACGCGTTGAGCAAGCTCTGCACCTCTGCCGCGGGCAAGAAGGTCTTCGTCCCCACCACCTACTACTGGTGGGGCGTCTTCTACCGGAAGTCGAACTTCGCCAAGTGGGGCGTCGAGGAGCCCACGACCTGGGACGAGTTCCTGGACCTGTGCGACACCCTCAAGGGCAAGGGCGTCGCGCCGATCGGCCTCGGCGCGGGCGGCAACACCCCCTGGGTGGCGTCCTCCTGGTTCGACTATCTGAACATCCGGATCAACGGCGCCACCTACCACCGCGAACTCCTCGCCGGGAAGCACCGGTTCGACGACCCCGAGGTCCGCAAGGTCTTCGACCGCTGGGGCGAGGCGCTGCCCTACTTCGACCCCGACAGCACCGCCCTGCCCTTCCAGGACGCCACCACCGCACTTCTCCAGGGCCGTACGGGAATGATGCTGATAGGCACCTTCTTCGCCGACTCCGCCCCCAAGGGGCAGTTGGCGGACATCGACTTCTTCCGCTTCCCGGTCATCGACCCCAAGGTCCCGGTCGCCGAAGAGGCCCCCACCGACGGCTACTTCGCCAGTGCCCGCACCGGCCGCAAGGCCGAGGTCATGGAGCTGATGCGGTATCTCGCCACCGCCGAGGCGCAGGAGCTCTACCTCAAGAACTCCTCCGGCACCGCGCTGCCGACCCACCCCGACGCCAAGGACAGCGGAACCGCCCTGGTGAAGAAGGGCCGTGCGCTGATCGAGGGCGCCGCCGAACTCACCCAGTACTTCAACCGCGACTCCAGCGACGCCCTCCAGCCGCCCGCCGACGCCGCGCTCACCCGCTTCCTCGCCAAGCCCAAGGAGATCGGCTCCATCCTCACCACCTGGCAGCGCGAGTCGCAGAAAATCTGGGGCCGCTGAGATGGCGGCGGTCGTCACCGGGCCTCCGAAGAAGGAACAGGAACAGCCGACGGCGAAGGAGGACCGGCGGCCACGCCGCAAGCGGTCCACCCGGGTCCCGCCCGTGGTGCTCGCCTTCGTCCTCGTCCCCCTGCTCGCCGAGGCGTTCTGGGTCTTCTGGCCCGCGGTCCAGGGCTTCTACCTCTCCCTGACCGACTGGGACGGCGTCTCCGCGCCGCGCTTCATCGGCCTCGGCAACTTCCGTGAGATGTTCGGCGACGCCGTCTTCCGTACCGCCGTGTTCGACACGGTCCTGTGGCTGCTGCTCTTCGGCGGGCTCTCCGTGCTCCTCGGCCTCGGCGCCGCCCTGCTCCTCCAGCAGGAGCGCCGCGGCGTCGGCTTCTACCGGGCCGCGCTCTTCCTGCCCGTCGTGTTCTCCCTCGTCGCCACCGCCCTGGTGTGGCAGGCGATGTACCAGCCGGACGGCCTGATCAACCAGGCCCTCGAAACCATCGGCCTCGGCAACCTCACCCGCGCCTGGCTCGCCGACCAGGACACCGCCCTGTACGCCGTGATCGTGCCCGCCCTCTGGCGCCAGATCGGCTACGTGATGATCCTCTACATCGCCGGCCTCAAGGGCATCGACCCGGTGCTCTACGAGGCGTCCAAGGTCGACGGCGCGAGCCGGTGGCAGCGCTTCCGCCACATCACGCTGCCTCAGCTGCGCAGCGTCAACGCCGTCGTCCTGTCGGTCGTAGTCATCGACTCACTGCGCTCGTTCGACGTCGTCTGGGCCCTCACCCGCGGCGGCCCGTATCACTCGTCCGAGCTGCTCTCCACGTACATGTACTCCACCGCCTTCCAGTCGCTGCGACTGGGATACGGCTCCGCCCTCGCGGTCGTGATCTTCGTGCTGGCCTTCGGGGTCATCGCCTCGTACCTCGTCCGCGCCTTCCGGGAGGCCGACTGATGTCCGCCACCTCCGGCAGCACCCGCACCCGCGGGAAACTGGCGACCGCGGGCTTCCACCTCGGCGCCGGCACCCTCTCCGTGCTGTGGCTGCTGCCCATCGCGCTCGTACTGGTCACCAGCGTCCGCTCGTTCGACGACATCGCCGCCAACGGGCTCGGCAGCCTGCCGCACTCCTTCACCCTCGACGGCTTCGGCCAGGCGTGGGTCGACGGCGGTCAGCAGCGGGCGCTGATCAACAGCATGCTCGTCACCGTGCCGACCGTGCTCATCACGCTGGGCCTCGCGTCGATGGCCGCCTTCGCCCTCAGCCGCTACGAACTGCCCCTGCGCCGCACGCTGTTGCTGCTGATGCTCGGCGGCAATCTGCTGCCGCCGCAGATCCTGCTCATCCCGGTCTCCCGCATCAGCGAGAGCCTCGGCCTGTACGACACGCTGTACGCGCTCATCGGCGTACAGATCGGCTTCGGCGTCGGCTTCTACGTCTTCGTCCTCTACGGCTTCATGCGGTCCCTGCCCGTCGAGATCCAGCAGGCCGCGGTCATCGACGGCGCGAGCCCCTGGCAGATCTACTGGCGCATCGTGCTGCCGCTGACCAAACCCGCGCTCGCCGCGCTGAGCGCGCTCTCCTTCACCTGGATCTTCAACGATCTGCTCTGGGCCATCACCGTGCTGCGGACCGACAGCCGGATGCCGATCACCGCGTCACTGATCGGACTCCAGGGCCAGTATGTGTCCATGTGGAATGTGATCGCGGCGGGCTCCGTCATCGCGGCGGCCCCGACCGTCGCCGTATTCCTGCGGTTCCAGCGCCACTTCGTGGCCGGCCTCAACCTGGGAGCGGTCAAATGACCCCGCACGAGCCGTGGTTGCTACGCACCACGAACACCGTCTACGCCGTCACCCTCGCGCCCGACGGGGGGTGGGCCGAACTCTCGGCCTGGGGTCCGCACGGCGCCGAGCAGGGACCATCCCCGCTCGACTGGTCGCGCCGCACGCACTTCATCACCCCCGCCGACGCCGCCCCCGCCGAGTACATCCCGTACGGGCCGCGGCCGTTCACCGGCGCCGACCTGGTCGCGCAGCGCCCCGGCGAGGAACGCGGCGTGTGGTGGAGCTTCACCGGCGCGAGCGCCGACGGCGACCGCGCGCTGCGTCTCGTCTTCACCGACGACACGCTCGCACTGACCACGACCCTCTGCTACGAGAGCGTGCCCGGCACCGACGTGATCCTCCGCTGGACCGAACTCCGCTGCGTCGGCGGTGACGAACTGCGCCTGGAACGCTTCGACTCGGCCGCCGTGAACATCCCCGTCACCGACACCGCCCGGCTCACCTACCTCTCCGGCCAGTGGTCGCGGGAGTTCCAGCTCACCCAGCTCCAACTCACCCGTGGCCGCTTCGAGTTGGCCAGCACCCAGGCGGTGCCGGGGCACGCGTACGCCCCGTGGCTCGCGATCCAGGACGCGGCGGACCCGGCCGAGGGCGCCACCCCCACCTACGGCATCGCCCTCGAATGGTCCGGGAGTTGGCACCTGACCGCCGACGCCGAGCCGGGCGGCGCCCTGCGCGTGCGGGCCGGCCGGCTGCCCCACGAGGGCGCCGTCCGCCTCGCGCCCGGCGCCACCCTCACCACCCCGCGACTGGCCTGCGCATTCAGCCCGGACGGACTCGAAGGACTGGCCCGCGTCTGGCACCGCTACGAACGCCGTCTCGCCGGCGAGCGGCTGCACCGGCCGCGCCCGGTGCTCTACAACTCCTGGGAGGCCACCGGCTTCGACGTCGAGGCGGGCGGACAGCTGGAGCTGGCCCGCGTCGCCGCCGGCATCGGCGCCGAGCTGTTCGTCGTCGACGACGGCTGGTTCACCGGCCGGAACGACGACACCGGCGGCCTCGGCGACTGGTATCCCGACCCGGCCAAGTTCCCCGACGGATTCGACCGGTTCATCGCCCAGGTGCGCGAGCTGGGAATGGACTTCGGGCTCTGGGTGGAACCGGAGGCCGTCAGCCCCGGATCCGCGCTGCACGCCGAACACCCCGAGTGGGTCTACCGAGTCGAGGGCCGCCCGGTCACCCTCGTACGCAACCAGCTCCTGCTCGACCTCGGCCGCACCGACGTCCAGGACTTCGTCATCGCCACCCTGGACCGGCTGCTCGGCACGTACCGGATCAGCTACCTCAAGTGGGACATGAACCGCCCGCCCACCGAACGCGGCAGGCCCGGCGGCGGCCCCGTCGAGAGCCAGGACCTCGACGCCGCGCACGTCGACGGCTACCTCCGCGTACTCGACCACCTGCGGACCGCGCACCCGCACGTCACCGTCGAGGGCTGCGCGGGCGGCGGCGCCAGGATCGACCACGCCACACTCGCCCGTACGGACGTGCTCTGGCCCAGCGACAACACCGCCCCGCTCGACCGGCTGTCCATCCAGTACGGCTATCTGCACGCCCACGCCCCGCACACCATGAGCGCGTGGGTGACGGACGCGCCCGGCATCTTCGACCCACGGCCCCGCTCGCTCGCCTTCCGCTTCGTCAGCTCCCTCTCCGGCGTCCTCGGTATCGGGGCCGACCTCGGCAGGTGGACGGACGAGCAGCGCGCCGAGGCCGCGGGCTGGGTGGCCCGCTACAAGGAGATCCGCGACATCGTCCACCACGGCGAGATCCGGCTGCTGAACTCGCCCGCCGAGCCGACCTGCGGAGTGCAGTACGACGAAGACGGCCGGGGCATCGGCGCCCGTACCGTCGTCACCGCCTGGAACACCGGCCCCCTCGACGGCGCGCCGCTCGTGCCGGGACGCCCGTCCCGGCTGCGGCTGCGAGGTCTCGACCCGGCCGCCCACTACCGGGACGAGACGTCCGGTACGACGTACGGCGGCGGCTATCTCCTGCACTCGGGGCTGCCGTTCCACTGGACCGCCGACCACGACGCCGAACTCGTGGTGCTCACCCGGGTGGACGGCAAGGGACCCGCGGCCGGGACCCCATGACCCGCACGCTCACTACAGTCGCCCGGGTCGCCGAACGGCGGCCACGCACCCGGAGGAGTCGAACCGCCTCATGAACGCACCAGCCCGCTTCCACGACCGCGTCGCGGTGGTCACCGGAGCCGCGTCGGGCATCGGGGCCGCCGCCGCGTCCCGGCTCGCCGCCGAGGGCGCCGCCGTGATCCTCGCCGACATCGACACGGCGCGCGGCGAGGCCGTCGCCGCCGGCATCCGCGACAAAGGAGGCCGCGCCGACTTCGTACCCACCGATGTCGCCGAACAGGACGACTGGGACCGCGTCGTGGCCGCCGCCCACCGGCACGGCCCGGTCGGCGTCCTCGTCAGCAACGCCTACATCGTGGACGTCAGCCCCGCGCACGAGATGACCCTCGCCTCCTGGGAACGCCAGCTCGCCGTCAATCTCACCGGTGGCTTCCTCGGCTTCCGCGCCGTCCTGCCCGATCTGCGCGCCCACCGGGGCGCCGTCGTGCTGACATCCTCCGTCCACGCGCGCATGGGCATCCCCGGCCACCCCGCGTACGCCGCGAGCAAGGGCGCGCTGGTCTCGCTCTGCGGACAGCTCGCCGTGGAGTACGGACCGGAGGTACGCGTCAACGCCGTACTGCCCGGCCCGATCCTCACCGCCGCGTGGGACCGCGTACCCGAGGAGGAGCGGGCCCTCAGCGTCGAGGGCACGGCGGCGCGCCGCTTCGGTACGCCCGAGGAGGTCGCGGCGGCCATCGCCTTCCTGACGGCCGACGAGGCCTCCTACATCACCGGATCGAGTCTGCTCGTGGACGGCGGATGGAGTGTCGTGAAGGCCTCGGCCTGACGGCTCGGGGCCCGGCGCACGACCACCGCCGCTCACGAACGACCAGCGGAACGACCAGCAGAAAGGCAGAACGACACATGACGCCATACGCGCGCCGCGGAGTGCACGGCCAGACCGTGGAGACTCTCGCGCGCCGGGTGCTCAGCGGAGAGATCCCCGAGGGGTCCACCCTCGATCTCGTGGAACTGCAGCGCGAGTTGGACGTCAGCCTGACCGCCCTGCGTGAGTCGCTGAAGGTGCTCGCCGCCAAGGGGATGGTCGACGCGCGGCAGCGCCGGGGGACGTTCGTCAGAGCCCGCTCCGACTGGAACCTCCTCGACGCCGACGTCCTGCGCTGGCAGTTCGCCGAAGGCACCAGCGCCGGCGCGGACCTTGCCCTGCTGCGCAATCTCGGTGAGGTGCGCGGCATCATCGAACCGGCCGCCGTCCGGCTCGCCGCCGAGCGGCGCACCGACGCCGATCTCACCGCGCTGGAAGCGGCGTTGACGGAGATGGGGGAGGGGGACGGCGGAGCCGCGCACGCGGTCGAGGCCGACCTCGCCTTCCACCGCGCGCTCCTCGCCGCCACCCACAACGAACTGCTGACACGCATGGAGATGGTCATCGAGTCCGGCCTCGCCCACCGCGACCGGATCGTGCACTCCTCGCCGCACGGCGAGGATCCGGTGCCGAGCCACCGCGCCGTCCTGGACGCCGTACGCGCCAAGGACCCGGACGCCGCCCAGCAGGCCATGCGGGCACTGCTCGACCAGGCGGTCCGCGACCTCGACAAGGTGCACGGGACGGCCGCCCCGGCCGCCCCCGGGACGAAAGGGGCCGAGGCGAAGTGAAGATTGTTCGCGTGGAGACGTTCCTCGTCCCGCCCCGCTGGCTGTTCTGCCGTATCGAGACGGACGACGGCACCGTCGGCTGGGGCGAACCCGTGGTCGAGGGCCGGGCGGAGGTCGTACGGGCGGCCGTGGACGTACTCGCCGAGTACCTCGTCGGCCAGGACCCGCTGCGGATCGAGGACCACTGGCAGGTCATGACCAAGGGCGGCTTCTACCGGGGCGGCCCGGTGCTCTCCAGCGCCGTCGCCGGGATCGACCAGGCGCTGTGGGACATCGCAGGCAAGACGTACGGCGCCCCCGTGCACGCCCTGCTCGGCGGACCCGTCAGGGACCAGGTGCGGGTGTACGCGTGGGTCGGCGGCGACGAACCCGCCCGGCTCACCGACGAGGTCACCGCCCAGGTCGAGGCGGGCTTCACCGCCGTCAAGATGAACGCCGCCGGGCGTACGTCCCCGATCACCAGCCCCGCCGAGACCGCCGCCGTGGTCGAGCGGGTGGCGGCGGCGCGCGCCGTCCTCGGCCCGCACCGGGACGTCGCGGTCGACTTCCACGGCCGCTTCGGCCCGGCGGGCGCCCGCCGCGTCCTGTCCGAACTCGCCCCGCTGCACCCGCTGTTCGTGGAGGAGCCGCTGCTGCCCGAGCACGGACACCTGCTGGCCGGGCTGGTCGCGTCCAGTCCCGTACCCATCGCGACCGGTGAACGGCTCTACGGGCGTGCCGAGTTCCTGCCCGCGCTCGCCGCGGGCATCGCCGTGGCCCAGCCCGACCTCTCGCACGCCGGCGGTATATCGGAAGTGCACCGCATCGCCTCGCTCGCCGACATCTACGGCGCGCAGCTCGCACCGCACTGCCCGCTCGGCCCGATCGCGCTGGCCGCCAGCCTCCAAGTCGCCTTCTGCACACCGAACTTCCTCATTCAGGAGCAGAGCAGGGGACTGCACTACAACAAGGACGCCGATCTGCTGTCGTACGTCGTGGACACCGAGCCGTTCCGCTTCGTCGACGGCCACGCGCACCGCACCGATCAGCCGGGGCTCGGCGTCACGGTCGACGAGGCGGCCGTGCGGGCCGCCGACCGCACCGGGCACGCCTGGCGCAATCCGGTCTGGCGGCACGACGACGGCTCGTTCGCGGAATGGTGAGCGAGTGGATGAGCGAGCCGGTCTCCGTCACCACCGACCCCGCGCACGGCGGACGCTGGACGTCGCTGCGCGCGGGCGGCCGGGAGTGGCTGTGGAGCCGCGACGAGCCACGCCGTCCCCTCGTCGCGCCGGGTGACGCCTTCGCCGACGCCGGGGGCCTGGAGGAGTGCGTTCCGACGGTGCGCGGCACTCCCGACCACGGCGACGCGTGGTCCCGGCCCTGGCACCGGCGCGGTGACGAGGAGACCCGCGGGGAGGCGAAGACCGCCGGGGAGTGCGACGAGTACGTCGACTGCCCGGACTTCCGCCTCGCGCGCCGCATCCGTACGGAGGCCGGCGCGCTCGTCGCCGACTACCGGCTCACTGCCGCCCCCGGCTACCGCTTCCTCTGGGCCGCCCACGCGCTCCTGGACGTGTCGCCCCGCGCCACGGTCGCCATCCCCGACGGCGCGCCGGCCCGGCTCTACCCCGACGACGGGGCGCACTGGACCGCGGGTGCCTGGCCGGTGAATCCCGTGGGCGGCACGGCACTCGACCGGCTCGGCCCGGACGACGGCAGCGCCGTGGGCGCGGTCGTCGCCACCCCGGAGGTGTCCGTGCGCGACGGGCGGGACACGTTGCGCCTGGCGGTCGAGGCGCCCGGACAGCCCGTCTCCGTCGCCCTCTGGCGCAACCTGGGCGGCTTCCCCGCCGACGCCCCGTACCGCTCCGTCGGCGTCGAACCGATGCTCGGCCGCGTCTTCGACCTGGCGGCGGCCGGAGCGGACGACGCCGCGCGGGTCCCCGCGTCGGGCGAGGTCCGCTGGCGGCTGACCGTCACGGCGGGACGCCGTCCGCGACCATGAACGAGACCACCCGAACGCGTACGAGAGAAGGAACCCACCCGTGGATCTGCCGGCCGCCCTGCGCGCCCACCGACTCCTCGCCATCGTGCGAGGCGACGACCCCGACGCGGCGCTCAGGACCGTGCTCACCCTCGTCGATGAGGGCGTCGCGCTCGTCGAGGTCTCGCTCACCGGGCGCGACGCGCTGGACGTCATCGCGCGGGCCCGCGCCGCGCTCGGGCCCGACGCGCCCCTCGGCGCGGGCACCGTCCTGACCGCCGACGACGCGCGCGCCGCGCACCGGGCCGGCGCGGACTTCGTCGTCACGCCCGCCGTCTGCGAAGGAGTCGTCGCCGCGCGGGAGCTCCAACTCCCGGTCCTCGCCGGGGTGATGACGCCCACCGAGATCGTGGCCGCCCTGCGCGCCGGAGCCTGCGCGGTGAAGATCTTCCCCGCCGCGCAGGCCGGCGGACCCGCTTACCTGCGCGCCCTCCGGGGCCCCTTTCCGAACGTCCCGTTCGTGCCCGTCGGGGGCATCGACGCCACGGCGGCGAGGGCGTATCTGGACGCCGGCGCGCTCGCGGTCGGCGTCGGATCCCCGCTGGTCGGCGACGCGGCCGACACAGCGGCCGACACCGCCGCCGACGCGTCGGACGCAGCCGGTCCCGACGCCCTGCGCGCCCGCGCCCGTACCTTCCTGGACGTCGCAAACGCCGTGACCCAGGGCGGGCCTTCGTGAGTACGGCTCCGCTGCCGCGCCCCGGTCCCGTCGTCTGTATCGGCGAGACCATGGCGGCGCTGGCGCCCGACCCGGTCGCCCCGCTGGACACCGCCGAATCGCTGAGGCTCGACGTCGCGGGCGCCGAGTCGAACGTCGCGATGTATCTGGCGGACCACGGCGTGCCGGCCCGCTGGGTGTCCGCGCTGGGCGACGACCCCTTCGGGCGGCGTGTCCGGGAGCGGATCGCCGCTTCGGGCGTCGACGTCTCCGGCGTACGGACCGATCCGGCGCGCCCCACCGGCCTGCTGGTCAAGGACCCCGGCACGCACGCGACGGGCGTCCACTACTACCGCGCCGGCTCGGCGGCCTCCGCCCTCGGACCGCCGACCCTGGACGAGCCGGCGGTGCGCGGCGCCGCGCTCGTGCACCTCACCGGGATCACCCCGGCGCTCTCGGCGTCCTGCCGCGCCCTGGTGGAACGGGCGCTGCGGCCGGGACGCCCGTACACGGTCAGCTTCGACGTGAACCACCGCCCCGCGCTCTGGGGCGACGAGCCGGCGGCCGGGGTGCTACTGCCCCTCGCGGCCCGCGCGGACCTCGTCCTGGTCGGACTCGACGAGGCACAGGCCCTCTGGGGCGCGGCGCTGACGTCCGCCGACGCGGTCCGCGCCCTGCTGCCGGAGCCGCGCGTGCTGGTGGTCAAGGACGGGGCGCGGGCGGCCACCGCGTACATCGGCCCCGACGCGTACACGGTGAGCGCGCCGAAGGTGCGGGTAGTCGAGCCGGTGGGCGCGGGCGACGCGTTCGCCGGGGGCTTCCTGGCGGGTCTGCTGCGCCATGACGATCCGGTACGGGCCCTGCGCCTCGGCCATCTGACGGCGGCTTCCGCCCTGCGCGTCCCGGCCGACCACGGCCCGCTGCCGCCGCCGGAGCGCATCCGGGAGCTGCTGGCGGCCGACGAGACGACCTGGAACGCGCTGTCCGTATAAGAAGGATGGACCGTGGTCCGTACAGGTCCGTGGTCCGCGGCCCGCCACCCCTATGAGTCAAGAGGGCTGTCAGCCGCTCTGCCGCACCGGGATCTCTCCCCGCGGCCGCACCTCCCACGTAGGCGTCGTCCCCGCGAGCTGGCAGACCATCAGGTAGAAGGGGATCGGCGGCGTGTACGGCGTGGGGGCGTCCGGCCAGTGGATCAGCCGGGGGTGCGCGGCCGGGACCAGGGTCCCGGAGACGTAACGCGCGGGCCGGGGCCAGTCCAGTTCGAGATCCGAGCCGGCGGGGACGATCCACCACCACCACTCGGTGTCGGCGAAGACGCAGCCGGTACTGGGCAGCCTGCCCATCAGCCGGAACCCGTGCCTGGCCGGGACGCCCACCGCGTCACAGCCGAGCGAGGCGGGCAGCGTGGGCGGCAGCGGCAGTTGCGCGAGCCCGCTCCGCTCCTCACGCAGCCCACGGGCGAACCGGCGCATCGCACCCATCAGCACGGTTGCCCCTGCCCCGCCTCGTGTGGCAGCTCCGCCCATACGACACGCCCGGCGCCGTAACCGGATGTGTCGTGGGTTCCCCAGCAGCTGCTCACTGCGTCCACGAGGAGCAGCCCCCGGCCGTGCTCGTCGTCGGACACGCGGTGCAGCTGCGGCCCCGTGGGGCCGAAACCCTGGTCCTCGACCGCTATGTGCAGCCGGCCGTTCCCTTCGCGCAATTCGCACATGACATGGTCGCCGGGCGCGTGGACGACGGCGTTGGTGACGAGCTCGGAAATGATCAGGATCGCGGTTTCGAGCGTCTCGTCCGTGGTGCCCCAACGGCAGAGCCGCTCACGGGTGAGCCGTCTGGCGCGGCAGACCGACTCCGCGTGGGCGGGTAGTGCGAAACCGTAGCGTCGGACAACGTTGCCAGGGCACACGGTCATCAGTGGGGGGGTGAGCGCGTTACCAGGTGCCACGACCGATTCCTAACGGTGGGGAAGCAGCACCGTGCGAAACCTCCGGGCGGAGCACGACAACTGCATGAACTGGTTCACCGAACCACTCTCCACCCGTGCGAGACACTTGGCAAGTAGCACTGTGAAATTTCCAGAGTGCCGTGTTCTTACTGGCGAGGGCATGGCACACTGCTGGCAACCGTGCATGGGGAGGTTCCAAAGTGAGTGAACCGCGGTCTGCCCCGACCGTGGGACAGGTCGTACTCGGTAAACGCCTGATGGATCTGCGCGAGAGAGCCGGCCTGAAACGCGAGGAAGCCGCGAAGCTTCTCCGGGTGGCGTCGGCCACTGTCCGCAGGATGGAGACCGCCGAGGTCACGCTCAAAGTCCCCTACGTACAGGTACTTCTCCGGGCCTACGGGGTCGGCGACGACGAAGCGGACGCCTTCGTCGAGCTGACCGAGGAGGCCAACAAGCCAGGCTGGTGGCAGCGGTTCCACGACATTCTGCCGGACTGGTTCAGCATGTACGTCAGCCTGGAAGGCGCCGCCTCCCTGGTCAGGGCGTACGAACCACACTTCGTACCGGGCCTCCTCCAGACGGAGGGCTACGCGCTGTCGGTCATGCACGCCGGCGCCGTGGGGCAGGTCCAGCCGGAGGCGATCGAGCGGCACGTCGCACTCCGTATGCAACGCCAGTCCCTGCTCACGCGGTCGGACGCACCCAAATTCTGGGTGATCATGGATGAGACGGTGCTTCGCCGTCCCGTCGGTACGCCGGACATCATGCGCGAGCAGATCGACCGGCTCATCGACGCGTCCGGGATGCCCAATGTGACGCTGCAGATCGCGGAGTTCGCCTCCGGACACCACCCCGGAACGTACGGGCCGTTCGTGCTCTTCCGTTTCGCCATGCCCGAACTGCCCGACATGATCTACAGCGAGTACCTGACCGGCGCCGTCTACCTCGACTCGCGTCCCGAGGTGGCGACCCACCTCGAGGTCATGGACCGCATGGCGGCTCAGGCTGCAACTGCACAACGCACGAAGGAGATCCTCAAGGATGTCCGCAAGGAGCTGTGAATGGATCCGATATACAACGGCATGCCCGCCACCGACCTCGGCGCCGAGGGCTGGCACAAGCCGTGGAGCGGCGGCAACGGCGGCAACTGCGTCGAGGCCATGAAGCTGGCCGACGGCAGAGTCGCCGTGCGCCAGTCCAACGACCCTGACGGTCCCGCGCTGATCTACACCCATGGCGAGATCGCCGCGTTCATTCAAGGCGCCAAGTCCGGCCAGGCCGACTTCCTGCTGACCTGACCCGACCCGTACGTGACCTGACATGACCGACGTGACGTGATTCGACGTGATGTGACGTGAACCGTACGTCCTGATCGGCCGGATCCCGCCTGGTAGGAGCCGATCAGGCCTGATCGGATCTGAACTCACCTGTTCCTTGCCACTAGTTCTTGCCAGTGACGCTGAGACTCATGGAGTGCACATGACCGGGCATGACCCCATTGACACCAGCAGGCCGCACCCGGCCCGGATGTACGACTGGTTCCTCGGCGGCAAGGACAACTATCCCGTCGACGAGGAGATGGCTCGCCAACTCCTCGAACTGAACCCGCTCGGCCGGGAGATGGCCAAGTGCAACCGGGCGTTCATGCACCGGGCCACCCGCTGGCTCGGCGCCGAGGCGGGGGTGCGCCAGTACCTCGACATCGGTACCGGCATCCCGACCGAGCCCAACCTGCACCAGATAGCGCAGGAGGTCGCCACCGACTCGCGCGTCGTCTACACCGACAACGACCCCATCGTGCTGCGGCACGCGGAGGCGCTGCTGCGCAGCAGCCCAGAGGGCCTGACCGAGTACATCCAGGCCGACGCGCGCGAACCCGACGCGATCGTCGAACAGGCCGGGAAGATCCTGGACTTCGACAGGCCGGTCGCCCTGTCGCTCATCGCGCTGCTCCACTTCGTCCCGGACGAGGACGGCGCGCACGAGCTGGTGCGCAAGCTGCTCGCACCGCTGGCGTCCGGCAGTTATCTGGTCATCTCCCACACCACGGGTGAGTTCGACCCGGAGAACTCGAAGAAGGCGGAGGCGCTCTACAAGGCGAAGGGCGTACCACTGGCCCTGCGCTCGCGCGAGGAGGTCAGCCACTTCTTCGACGGTCTCGAACTCGTCGACCCCGGCGTCTCCCTGGTGGCCGAGTGGCGGCCGGAGCTGGGCGAGGTCGTCCCCGTCCCGGACGACGGGCTCATCGCCGGATTCGTCGGCGTGGCCCGCAAGCCCTGACACAGGACTCACACGGTCCGGACCGGCGGGGGTCCGGGCAGGCAAAGCGCTTCGGCGCCGCGGCACTCTTGGGGGGTGCGGCGGCGCCGAAGCGTTTTCCGGACCCGTTACGGTGCCTCCGCTCCCGCTCCCGCCTCCGCTCCCGCCCCGCGACCGCCGAGGACCGCGTGTGCGCCACGTCACAGCGCAGGGACGGCCGGGGCGC
This sequence comes from Streptomyces panacea, assembly GCF_040560175.1. Lineage (NCBI taxonomy): Bacteria > Bacillati > Actinomycetota > Actinomycetes > Kitasatosporales > Streptomycetaceae > Streptomyces > Streptomyces panacea. The sequence continues at coordinate 17,732 of NZ_JARJHW010000077.1, read as the reverse complement.
CCCGGGAAACGGTGGCGCGGCCCCGCAGTCGCCCAGCGGCCCTCTGAACCCCTTCCCGGCCGTCCCTGGACGTCGGCCGCCGCGGCGGACGGGCACAATGTGCGGATGGCCCGACGCCCCACACGCCCCACCCGAAACGCATCGACCGCGCGCCCCGCACCGGGCCCGCGCGCTCCACGAGACACTTCGCCCTGTCTCTGCGGTCTGCCCGCCTCCTACGGAGAGTGCTGCGGCCGCTTCCACGCCGCAACCGCGGCCGCCCCCACCGCCGAGCGCCTGATGCGTGCCCGCTACAGCGCCTTCGCGGTGGGTAACGAGCCGTATCTGCTGAGCAGTTGGCATCCCGCCACCCGCCCGTCACGGGTCGATCTCGACCCGGCGATGCGCTGGGCGGGCCTGGAGATCCTGGCCACCACCGAGGGCAGCGCCTTCCACACCACGGGCACGGTCACCTTCCGTGCCCGCTACGCCCGCCGTGGCGAGCGGGGCGCGCTGCACGAGCGCAGCCACTTCGCACGGCACGAGGGCGCCTGGGTATACGTCGAGGGCACCTTCGTGGAGTAGAGGGTGCCCTGCCGATCGGGCCGCGGCTTCGGGATCAGCCGGACGCGAGCACCTCCGCCAGGTCGTACCGCACCGGCTCCTCCAACTGCGCGTACGTGCACTCCTCGGGCGTACGGTCCGGACGCCACCGGCGGAACTGCGCCGTGTGCCGGAACCGGTCGCCCTCCATGTGGTCGTAACCCACCTCGCACACCAGCTCCGGCCGCACCGCGACCCACGACAGGTCCTTCTTGCCCGACCAGCGACTCGGCGCGCCGGGCAGTCTGGCGTTCTCGTGCGCCGACTCCCGCGCCCAGGCGGCCCACGGATGACCGTCGGCGGGATCCATCAGCAGCGGCGCCAGCTCGTCCACCAGCTCGGCCCGGCGCTTCATCGAGAACGCGGCGCACACCCCCACGTGCTGAAGCGTCCCGGCCGTGTCACGCAGGCCGAGCAGCAGGGACCCGACGACCGGACCGCTCTTGTGGAGGCGGTATCCGGCCACGACCACGTCCGCCGTCCGCTCGTGCTTGATCTTGTACATCACGCGTACGTCCGGCCGGTACGGCAGGTCCAGCGGCTTGGCCACCACCCCGTCCAGCCCGGCGCCCTCGTAGCGCCGGAACCATTCCCGGGCCACATCCACATCATTGGTGGCCGGTGCCAGATGGACCGGGGCCGAGGCACCGGCGAGGGCGTCGACCAGAGCGGAGCGGCGCTCGGACTGCGCGACGGGGAGCAGCGACCGGTCCTCCAGCGCCAGCAGGTCGAAGGCGACGAAGCTCGCGGGGGTCCGCTCCGCGAGCGTCCGCACGCGGGAGTCCGCCGGGTGGATGCGCTCACTGAGCCGGTCGAAGTCCAGCCGCCCCTCGTGCGCGATCACGATCTCGCCGTCGATCACACACCGCTCGGGCAGCTCGCGCAGGAAGGCGGTGACCAGCTCGGGGAAGTAGCGGGTCAGCGGTTTGCCGTTCCTGCTGCCGATCACCACCTCGTCGCCGTCCCGGTGGATCAGCGCACGGAAGCCGTCCCACTTCGCCTCGTACTGCATACCGGGCGGGATTTTCGCCACGGACTTGGCCAGCATCGGTTTCATCGGAGGCATCACCGGCAGATCCATGACCTCGATTGTGCGCGGGACGGGCCCGGTCCGCCCGATATGCGGGCCGGGGGAGCCACGCCTACCGTGGCGCGTATGGCGAGCAAGGGCGCGGCGATGGAGCTGGAGGTCGGCGGGCGTACCGTACGGCTCTCCAGCCCCGGCAAGATCTACTTTCCCGAGCGGGGATTCACCAAGCTGGACGTCGCCCGGTACTACATCGCGGTGGGGGAGGGGATCACCCGCGCCCTGCGGAACCGGCCGACCACCCTCCAGCGCTACATCGACGGCATCGCCGGCGAGTCCTTCTACCAGAAGCGGGCGCCCAAGAACCTGCCCGACTGGATCCCCACCGCCCGGATCTCCTTCCCCAGCGGACGCACCGCCGACGAGATCTGCCCCACCGAACCGGCCGCGGTGCTCTGGTGTGCGAATCTCGGCACCCTGACCTTCCATCCCTGGCCCGTACGGCGGGGGAACACCGAGCACCCCGACGAACTGCGCATCGATCTGGACCCGCAGCCCGGCACCGACTTCCACGACGCCGTCAGGGCCGCGCACGAGCTGCGCGGCATCCTCGACGAGCAGGGCCTGCACGGCAGGCCCAAGACCTCCGGCGGTCGGGGGCTGCACGTGTTCGTCCCGATCGAGCCGCTCTGGACCTTCACCCAGGTACGGCGCAGCGCCATCGCCGTCGGCAGGGAGCTGGAACGGCGCATGCCGGGCCGGGTCACCACGGCGTGGTGGAAGGAGGAGCGGGGCGAGCGGATCTTCGTGGACTACAACCAGACGGCGCGGGACCGCACCATCGCGTCGGCCTACTCCGTACGCCCCAATCCGTACGCCACGGTGTCGGCGCCGCTGCGCTGGGACGAGCTGGACGACGTCTCCCCGCGCGACTTCGACGTGGCGACGATGCCGGCCCGCTTCGCCGAACTCGGCGACCTGCACGCGGACATGGACTCCGAGGCGTACAGCCTGGAGGGCCTGCTGGAACTGGCCGCCCGCGACGAGCGCGACCACGGCCACGGTGATCTGCCGTACCCGCCGGACTACCCGAAGATGCCGGGTGAGCCGAAGCGGGTCCAACCGAGCCGCGCGCGCGAGGTCCCTCCGGAGGGTTCGTAGACCTGTCCTCCTCGGCCGGGTCCGCCCTCAATCGCCGGACGGGCCGTATCGATCGATCGACCCGCGCCCGCGTCGCCGGCGGCGCGATCAGGACGCTCGGCACGAGCAGCATCCCGAACACCGCCCGAACACCGCCCCGTACGCCGCACCGTCCGCGTCCGCCGCCCGGGCGCCCGCCATCCGTTCTCGCGCACCCGTGCCCCGAACGGCGAAGTGCCCCCTCCCGTAAGGGAAGGGGCACTTCTGTCGGCTCAACCTCCTACGGAGGCGTCAGAGCTGCTTGATCCGGATGTCGCGGTACGAGATGACGTCCGTCGTGCCGTGCACCTGGAGCCCGACATAGCCGGACGAGTAACGCCGGCCGTCGGTACCCACGTCACCGGCGCGCGGCGGAGTGAACTCCTGGCCGCCGATGTTGTCGAACTCGTTGATCACCACACCGTTGCGCAGGATGGTGTAGTGCTGGTCGACCACCTTGATCTCGTAGTCGTTCCAGCTGCCCTTGGGCGTGACGCCCGCGCCGGCCAGGCCGACCCGGTCGAAGCCGTAGAGCGATCCCGTCTTGTACATGTCGCCGTCCGGGCGGTCCAGGATCTGGACCTCGTGCCCGTAGTTGATGGCGACCCACTCCGGCCGGCTCTCCAGCGGGTGACCGTTGACGTTCGGGAAGCGCACGAAGACACCGCCGTTGGCGTTGCCCGTGCCCGGAGCGTCGTCACGGAACTGGAGCTTCAGCGAGAAGTCGTCGTACTTCCGCTCCGGGAACCAGAGCATGCCCATGCCCTCGACGCTGGTGCTGCTCGTCATCGCGCCGTCGGCGGTGAGCGCGAACTTGCCGCCGCCGACCTGAGCCCACTTGGAGAAGGTGGTGTCCGTGCCGTCGAAGATCGTGCGGTAGCCGGTCGTCTCGCCCGGGCTGCCGATCTTCGACTGCTTGGCAGCCTTCGTGATCTTCGTGTGCTCGCGCGTGTCTATGACACCGTCCGACCGGAGCTTGGTGAGCACCGTCTCGACGTGCTTGAGGAACAGGGCGTGCGAGGACCAGTCCTTCTCGTCCTCGATCAGCTCGTTGATCGTGCACCGGCTCGTGGTGAGACGGTTCGGCACGCCCGTGTCGACGGCGCCGACGATGACCGTCAGACGTACGTCGTACTCGGGGCAGTTGGGGGCGGGAACGCCACCGCCCTTGGCGATGGTGAACGTCACCTCCTTGGCGGCCGAGGTGTTGCCCGCCTTGTCCGTCGCACGGTGGGCGAGCTTGTGGTAGCCCACCGCGTCGACGATCACGGCCTTCGTGTAGGCGAGGTACGGACCGCCGTCGAGCGAGTACTCGATCTTCTCGACACCCGAGTCGGCGTCCGTCGCCTTGATCGTCGCCGTGGCGCTGGTGATGTACGCGCCGTCGGAGTTCTTGTCACCGCTCACGGCCACCGTCGACACCGGCGCCGTCGTGTCCTTCACCGGCGGGACGACGACGGTGAAGTCGACGGCCTTCTCGGCGGCGGCGTTGCCGGCCTTGTCGGTGGCGCGGTAGCGGATCTTGTGCGTGCCCACGTCGTGGACCATCACCGGCGCGGTGTAGGTCTGCCAGGCCCCGGCCGCACCGACCGCGTACTCGATCTTGTTGACACCGGAACCGGTGTCCGAGGCGGTCACGGTGACCGTGGCCATGCTCAAGTACGCGCCGTTCGCGTCCTGTTCGCCGGTCACCGTCGCCGAGGTCTCCGGCGCGGTGGTGTCGTCCGTGGGCGGTGAGGCGACCTTGAACTCGGCAGTCTTCTCGGCGGCGACGTTGCCCGCCTTGTCGGTGGCCCGGTATCTGATCGCGTGATCACCGACCGTATTGACCACCACGGGTGTGGTGTAGAGCTGCCATTCGCCGTCGGCCCCGACCGCGTATTCGATCTTGTCGACACCCGATCCGGCATCGGTGGCGGAGAGCGTCACCGACGCCTGGCCTATGTACGCGCCGGCCTCATTCTGATCGCCGTCGAGCTTGACAGCGGTCTCGGGCGCGGTGGTGTCCTCACCACCGCCGCCCTCGGTGACCGTGAGGATGCCGGTCATCATGCCGTGTCCCGGTATCGTGCAGAAGTACCGGTAGGTGCCCGGGGTCAGGTTGACCTCGGCCGTCTGCTTGCCGCCCTGGGCGTCGTCCGGACTCGCCATCAGGTCGAGCGTCACGTCGTTGTTGTAGTCGGGGTTCGACCTGTCGAACGTGACCGTGTGCGGCATCGACGTGGTGTTGCCGGTGGCCTTGCTGTTCTCGAAGACGATCGTCGCGGGACCCGCGACGGCCGTCGTCGGAAACGTCAGGTACCCCGTGGTGGAGTTGCCCGCGGTCCAGTTCAGCACCTGGGCAGCCGCCATCGGCGACTTCCCGTTGTCGTCACGTCCGTATGCCTGTGTCGAGGTCAGCCCCAGCACCAGCATCAACGAGCCCAGCAGGGCCGTCCACAGATGCAGAGGTCGTTTTCGCACTGCGCCACCCTGTCTCACTGCGCCGCCTTCCTCGCCAGATCCGCGGCGGCGGGAGTGGCCTCGCCGCCCTTGTACGTCACACGCCAGAGTGCCGACTTCGCGTCCGAAGTAAAGAAGCCACGCCCGTAGTCGAGCACGTAGAGCGAGCCGTCCGGAGCGAACTTCCAGTCCATGAGGTTGCGGATACCGCTGTCACCGACCGGAATGATCTTCTTCAGGGACTCGGCGTGCACGGGCAGTCCGCCCTTGCCCGCGGTCTTGGGATCGAGGTTCACGGCGTGCCGCGGCTGCGTCTGGTCGTAGAAGTCGCCCACGAACCACTTGCCGTCCCAGTACGACGGCCAGCTCGCCGCGTTCGCCTTGTCGGCGTCGTACCGGTAGAGGGGACCGTTCATGGTCGCCTGGCCACCGCCCTTGAGCCACGGGAGGAGGAACTTGGCCTCCTCCGCCTTGTAGCTCGGGATGCCGTTCGCGTCCCGCGGGTAGTCCGGTGCGCCGCCCTGGGGCGAGTACCAGATGGTGTTGCCGGTGATCGGCGGGATGTTCACGAGACCGTCGTTGTTCGGGGACTCGTTCTTCGGCGCGTCGCAGTTGTACCAGCCCAGCGGCTTCGTCGGGTCCGGCAGATTGCGGTCGCGGTACGGCTGCTTGTTGCCCATGCAGTACGGCCAGCCCTGGTTGCCCGCCTTGGTGATGGCGGCGAAGGTGTCGTACTTCGCCGGGCCCCAGGTGGTGCTCGGGGCGCCCGCGTCGGGGCCGACCCAGCCCGCGTACAGAGTGTCGGTCTTCTTGTCGACGGAGATACGTGCCGGGTTGCGTACACCCATCACGTAGATCTCGCCGCGCGTCTTGTCGCCGCCCTCGTCGGTCTCCTCACCCGTGAAGAGATTGCCGGTGGGCAGGGTGTACGTGCCGTTGTCCTCGGGGTGGATCCGCAGGATCTTCCCGTTGAGGTTGTTGGTGTTACCGGCCGTACGGCGCGCGTCCGCGAAGGAGACGCCCTTGTAGTTCGGCTGCGGGTTGTTGCCCGAGTAACCCTCGCTGAACTGCGAGGAGTTGTTGTCCCCGGTCGCGATGTACAGGTTGCCCTTGGAGTCCCAGGCCATACCGCCACCGGAGTGACAGCAGCTGTTGATCTGCACCGGCCAGCTCAGCAGGACCTTCTCCGTGGCGAGGTCGAGCTTGTTGGTCGCGAGATCCAGGGTGAAACGCGAGACCTGGCGCTGCGCCATCCGGGTGTCACGGTTGATCTTGGAGTGGGGTGTGTAGTGCAGATACACCCAGCCGTTGGTCATGAAGTCGGGGTCCAGCTCGATACCGAGCAGGCCCTCCTCGTTCTTGACCAGCTCGTCGCCGCCGCCCTTGTTGCCGAAGATGGTCACGCCGCCGGCCTTGGTGACCTTCTTGGTCTCCGGGTCGTAGACGTGGATCTGGCCCTCGCCCTTGCCGGCGTTCGGGTCGGCCCAGTCGATCACGACGGGCTGGGTGTTGTCGCCGCCACCGCGGCCGATGTAGAAGACGCGGCCGTCCGGCGCGACGACGGTGCCGTGCGGCTCGCCGATCTGGTCCGACTCGCCCGGCTTGTTGGGCTGGGTCAGGCGCTCCGCCGTGTAGTTGGCGTCGATCGTCGCCTTGCAGTCGGCGCGTGAGATACGGGTGGTCCATTGGAGTGCGCCACGCAGGTGGTCGCGGAAGTCGGTCTCGGCGTACGAGTCGACCGTGGCGCCCATGCCCGTGTAGAAGGACCGGCCGCCGTCGTAGTCGCGGCACCAGGAGATCGGGTGGTCCGCGCCGTTGGCGCCCTCACCCGGCTTGTAGGTGCTCTCCCTGAGACGGGCCACGGTGTGCACGGTGCCCGAGGGGTTCTTGTCCCAGTTGAACCACTTGTCGGAGCGCTTCCACTCCTGCGGCAGGTTCTTCGTCGCGGGGTGCTGGCGGTCGCCCACCTCGACGGTCGCGCGCTGGACGGTGTCGGGGCTCGTCGTCTTGGGACGGGCGCCGATCAGTCCGGTGAACCAGTCGGAGTAAGGCTCGGTGCGCGCCGCGTCCCGAATGCCGAGGAAGCCTCCGCCGGCCTCGACGAAGGCTTCGAGTCCCGCCTCCTGCTCGGGATCCAGCACATCGCCGCCGCCCGTCAGGAAGACGACCGCGTTGTACCTGCCGAGCTTGGTGGCGTTGGTGAAGACCGAACCGTCACCGTTGGTCTCGGTCTTGAACCGCTGCGCGGTGGGGCCGGTCAGGCCGATCTTCTCGATCGCCTCTATTCCGGCGTTGACGATCGGGGACTCTTCCGAGGTCGAACCGTGGAAGACGAGCACCTTCACGTTCGCGCCGCCGGGCGGCGAAGGAAGGGACAACGTTGTCGACGGCGGCTCCGGGTACGGACCCGCCATGGCGTTTCCACCTAGCAGGGACGCGGCCATCGTGCCGGCCACCACGGTGGCGGCCATCGCGCGCCGGGATCTTGACCGGCGGTGTGGTACGCGCTGCATGTGTTCACCCACCCATCTTTGGTCACAGCAACAGGCGTGAAGCTAGACCTCTTTCGGTGGCGAGCCAAGAGGTATCACCGGAATGGAACTAACTTTGTCCTGAGTGTGGATAAACGAAGAGCCCCGAGTTACCGTGTGGCCGTCCCGGGGCTTCACTCTGTCCCGACAGTCTCAGCACCGCATGTGGGGAGTTCGGCATGGCGATGGACAGACGGAGTTTCAACCGGCGACTGATGGCCGGCGGCGCGGTCGCGGCAACTGGCGTGACATCGTTGTCCGTTGCCTCGGCCTCGTCGGCCGCCCCCGCGCCGATGGCGGCCGCGGAAGGCCCGAAGCGGGCGCCCGCCGGTGGCAAGGTGCACCATCTCACCATGGTGGCCGAACGGTTGGGCACGGGGAAGATCGGCTACGGCTTCGAGAAGGGCAAGGCGACGATCCCCGGTCCGGTGATCGACATCGTAGAGGGCGACACCGTCCACATCGAGTTCACCAATCTCACGGACGTCGACGCCAGCCTGCACGTGCACGGTGTCGACTACGACATCGCCAACGACGGCACCCGTATGAACAAGAGCCACGTGGAGCCGGGCGGCAAGCGCACGTACACCTGGCGCACCCACAAGCCCGGCAAGCGCGCGGACGGCACGTACCGCGAGGGCAGCGCCGGTTACTGGCACTACCACGACCACGTCGTCGGCACGGACCACGGCACGGGCGGCATCAGGCAGGGCCTGTACGGCGGCCTCGTGGTCCGCCGGGAGGGTGACATCCTTCCCGACAAGCAGTTCACGATCGTCTTCAACGACATGCAGATCAACAATCTGCCGGGTGCCGAGAGCCCGAACTTCGAGGCCACGGTGGGTGATCGCCTCGAAGTCATCATGATCACGCACGGCGAGTACTACCACACGTTCCATATCCACGGTCATCGCTGGGCCGACAACAGGACCGGGCTGCTCAGCGGCGCCGGTGACACCAGCCGGATCGTCGACAACAAGATCACTGGACCGGCGGACTCCTTCGGGCTCCAGATCATCGCGGGCGAGGGCGTCGGCGCGGGCGCGTGGATGTACCACTGCCACGTACAGAGCCACTCCGACCAGGGCATGGCGGGCCTGTTCCTGATCGCCAAGCCGGACGGCACGATTCCCGGGTACGAGCCGCACCACCGGGCGCGGGCGAAGAAGGGCGCGACGGACGCCACGGGCGCGAGCGCGCAGGGCGCCCACACGGGCCACTGACGGACGAGTCGCCACGGGCGGACCCGACGGGCGCCGGACGGGCCGACACACGGCCTGCCCGGCCCGTCGGGCTCGCCCGTCGTACACATGCGACGGGCGCCGATCGGTAGCAGACTCGGGAGGACAAGCGCACGGGGGGTCTCTCGAAGGAGCGACGATGCTCAGCACCCGTTACGTCCCAGGCTCACCGAACTGGGCAGATCTCGCCACGCCCGACATCGAGGGCGCGAAGACCTTCTACGGAGGCGTCCTCGGCTGGAGCCATGTGTCGGCCGGACCCGAATTCGGCGGCTACGGCATGTTCCAGCTGGACGGCAAGACCGTCGCGGGGGCCATGCAGCTCCCCGCCGAGCAGGCCCCGCCGTCCTGGACCCTCTACTTCCAGACAGCCGACGCCACGGCCACCTCCACGGCCGTGAAGGACAACGGCGGCACGGTCGTGAACGAGCCGATGGACGTCGAGGACCTCGGCCGTATGACGCTCTGCGCCGACCCGGCCGGGGCCGGCTTCGCCACCTGGCAGCCGGGGAAGAACAGCGGCCTGGAGGCCACCGACGCCCCGGGGACCCTCTGCTGGGCCGAGCTCTCCACCCCGGACACGGCCGCCGCCACCGGCTTCTACGGCTCCGTCTTCGGCTGGGGCACGACCACGATGCCGATGCCGGGAGGCGGGGGCGACTACATCATGGTCCACCCCGAGGGCAGAGGCCCGGACGGCATGTTCGCGGGGATCGTGCCCACCGCGGACGACCCCGCCCCCGCCGCGACAGGGCCGAACTGGCTCCTGTACTTCGGCACGGCCGACTGCGATGCTGCCGTGGCGGACTCGGAGCGGCTGGGCGGCACGACCGTCCTTGAGCCCAGGGACATCGAGGGTGTCGGCCGTTTCGCGGTGCTGACCGACCCGTACGGCGCGCGTTTCGCGCTCATGCAGGGCATCTCGCAGGACGCGTGAACGAGGGCCTTGGCCATGGCGGCGGCGGGCCCACCCGCGAGGGCGGGCCCGAAGGTCGTCTTTCGGACGGCTGCCCATCAGGTCATTGATCGAATGTTTATCGGCACCAGGCAGCGTGTGTGTCATGCCGATCGATCCCACGAACACCCTCACCAGCATCACCGGGCGCACGGGACAGGAGCTCGCCTGGCAGGAGAACGCCCTGTGCGCCCAGACCGGCCCCGAGTTCTTCTTCCCGGCCCCCGGCTCCTCCACCCGCGAGGCCAAGCAGCTCTGCGGTGCCTGCGAAGGACGGCGGGAGTGTCTTGAATACGCCCTGGACAACGACGAGCGCTTCGGGGTGTGGGGCGGGCTGTCGGAGAAGGAGCGCGAACGCCTGCGCCGCAGCGGCGCGGCGAGCACCGCCTGAGCCCGGCCACATCACGACAGGTGGTGATCGGAACCGGTCAGGAAGCGGGAAGCTGGAACGTTTCGCCGTACATCTTCCATCGCAGCGGCCCCGCGAGCTCCATGTTGCCCTCGTCGAGGAAGACCCGCTGGGCCGTGTCTATGCGTGAGGTGTCCCGCTGCGTCTCGGTCACCTTTGTTTTGATCACGAGCCGGCTCTGGTCGAGGAAGGCGTTCAGATACTCCTTCTCCGAACCGCCCTCGGCCGCCGTCTTCGCCTTCTCCATCGCCGCGTGCCGGATGCCGTAGAAGCCGCCCTTGTCGAGACCGGGCCCGTGCAGCACCATCGCGTCGTAGTAGATGAACTGGCCCAGTGTGCTCAGGCCGTCCATCTTCGCCAGCCGCACCGCCGGGTCGAAGTAGACACGGTCGCGCGTCCTGTCCTGAGCCTTGCGGAAGGCGGGATTCTCGGACGCGGTCGCCCACGCCTCCGTGAAGCCGGGGTCCAGACCCTTGTGCGAGTCGGTGCCGTCCACGTCGCGCAGCGCGCGGAGGTACGGCGCCAGGGGGTTGTCCGGGTGGCCCTCGGTGTAGTCCTCGACGAGCTGGAGCATGTCGTTGGTGCCCGAGCAGAACCCGACGATGCCGGCCGTGTAGCCGTTGCCGTCGTCCAGGTCCTCGATCGCGTCGTACTGACCGCGCCAGTCCAGCGTGGAGTTCTCCGCGCTCGCGATGATCCGGGCGGCCGTCTCCTTCTTGTCGGGAGCCGCGAGACCCGGCGGCATCTTCGCGATCCGCTCCTCCAGCTTCTTCTTCTCGCCGTCGCTCGCGGAGGCGAGGGGGTCGGGGGCGGCGCTCGCCGTGTTCTCCGGCGGATTGTCGGCCAGAACGCCGGAATCGCCGCCTCCGCCGAAGATGACGGAGACGACGACAGCGACAGGTGCGCCGATGAGGAAGAGACGGGTGACAGCCTTCACGTCGCACAGCGTACGACGCTCGATTCGAACACCCGTGGGGAGTCCCCCTCGGAGTCAACACACCCTGGTGGGACACGTGATGAATGCGTGCCGCCCGCGACGGGGCGGGGTCGCGGAGTCGGTGTCGGCGGGGACGCCGGCCCCGGTCGTCGCGGGATCAGCCGGCGGCGCGCGCGGCCATCCGCGCCTTGCGGGCGGCGAGCTTCTCGTCGAACTTGCTCGCCTCCGTGTCGAGCCCGCCCATGTACAGGCCGAGCTCCTCCTGCGCCTTGAGCCCCTCGGGACCCAGCCCGTCGATGTCGAGCACCTTCAGATAGCGCAGCACCGGCTGGAGCACGTCGTCGTGGTGGATGCGCATGTTGTAGATCTCGCCGATCGCCATCTGCGCGGCGGCGCGCTCGAAGCCCGGCATGCCGTGCCCCGGCATCCGGAAGTCGACGACCACGTCGCGCACGGACTGCATGGTCAGGTCCGGGGCGATGTCGAAGGCCGCGCCGAGCAGGTTGCGGTAGAAGACCATGTGCAGGTTCTCGTCGGTGGCGATACGCGCCAGCATCCGGTCGCAGACCGGGTCACCCGACTGGTGGCCGGTGTTGCGGTGCGAGACCCGGGTCGCCAGCTCCTGGAAGGCGACGTACGCGACGGAGTGCAGCATCGAGTGCCGGTTGTCCGACGTGAAGCCCTCCGCCATGTGCGTCATCCGGAACTGCTCCAGCTTGTCCGGGTCCACGGCGCGCGAGGCGAGCAGATAGTCGCGCATCACGATGCCGTGCCGACCCTCCTCGGCGGTCCAGCGGTGCACCCAGGTGCCCCAGGCTCCGTCGCGGCCGAAGAGACTGGCGATCTCGTGGTGGTAGCTGGGGAGGTTGTCCTCGGTCAGCAGATTCACCACGAGGGCGATCTTGCCGATGTCGGTCACCTTGGACTGCTGCGGCTCCCAGGCCGTGCCGTCCTCGAAGAGACCGGGAAAGTTGTGGGCGTCGGACCAGGGCACGTACTCGTGCGGCATCCAGTCCTTGGCGACCTTGAGATGGCGGTTGAGTTCTTTCTCCACCACCTCTTCCAGCGCGTACAGCAGCCGGGCGTCGGTCCACGCCTCCGAACTGCCGAGATGGGGAGAGGTGACTGTCACGTGTGCTCCTGGGGACGGGAGTAGTACCTACGGGTTCGTAGGTTACGTGACCGTAGGTTAAGGGTGCGATAAGGCGAGAGCCAACCCCCGATCTGCGACGCCCGGTCGCGCGCGGTTATCCGCGCAGGTCACGCAGCCGTACCGAGAGGCAGGTCACGCACCCTTCGAGCTTCTCGAACTCGCTGATGTCCACCGGAACGGGCTCAAGACCGAGACCCGCGAACAGTTCCGCGCTGCGCGGCGCGCTCGCCGCCATCAAAAGCTTCTCGCCGCCGAGCAGCACCACGTGCGATCCCGCCTCCTCGGGCACGGCCAGGAACCGCGGGAAGAGTGACGGGTCGTCGACGAGCGGCGCGAAGCCGATCACGGTCCCGTCCGGCAGCGCGGTCACCGCCGACTTCAGATGCAGCACCTTGCTCACCGGTACGGCGACGACCCGCGCGCCCAGCGGCTCGAACGCGGCGCTCAACTGCCGCAGGCCGTCCTCGTTCGTCCGGCCGCCCTGCCCCACGTAGACCGTGTCGCCGACCTTGAGCACATCGCCGCCGTCGAGCGTGCCCGGCTCCTCCACCCGCTCGACCGAGCAGCCGAGCGCCGACAGAGCCTCCTCGACCGCCGCCGTCTCCGGCCGCCGCGACTCGGCACCCGAACGGGCGATCAGCGCGACATCACGGAACATCACCACCGGGTCCTCCACGAACACCGCGTCCGGGCAGTCGTCGGCGGGCGCCACCTCCGTGGTCTCCCAGCCGTGCGCCCGCAGCGCGGCGGCGTACGACTCCCACTGCGCGAGGGCCAGGTCGGCATCGACGGGCGTGCGCTCCAGATGGGTCACCAGGCCCTCGGTGAGACGTGGGCCGGGGCGTCGGATCAGGGCTTTCCCGCTGGTCATGGGCTTCTCCGGGTCGGTCGTGGTCGGGTCGGTCGTGGTCGGGCCGGTCGACCCGTCGGGCCGGTCGACCTCGACAGGCCGACCGGGTCCGTCGACCCGTCGGTGTCGTCGGACCCGCCAACGCTACGTCAACCCGCGATCACCGAAGAGGCCCGCTCACGCACCGACCTCCCGCCGCAGATACTCGGCGGTGAAGGACTTGGGGTGGCGCAGCAGTTCGGCCGGCGTTCCCTCGAAGACGATCTCGCCGCCGTGCTTCCCGCCGTCCGGGCCGAGGTCGATCACCCAGTCCGCGTGCTTGACGACATCCATGTTGTGCTCGACGCAGATCACCGAGTTCCCCGCGTCCACCAGCCGGTCGAGCAGGGCCAGCAGGGTGCCCACGTCCGCCATGTGCAGCCCGGTGGTCGGTTCGTCCAGGACGTACACGCTGCCCGTACGGTGCAGTTGGGTCGCCAGTTTGAGGCGCTGCCGCTCCCCGCCCGACAGTGAACTCAGCGGCTGACCGAGCGTCAGATAGGTCAGCCCCACGTCGTTCAGCGTCCGCAGCTTGCGCAGCATCGCCCGGTCGCCGCCGAACTCCTCGAAGAACGGGATCGCCTGAGCGGCCGTCATGTCCAGCACGTCGACGATCGACCTGCCGCCCACCCGGAGCGTCAGTACGTCGTCGCTGAACCGCCGCCCCTCGCACATGTGGCAGACCGTCGTCACCGGATCCATGAACGCCAGATCGGTGTGGATGATCCCGCGCCCCGCGCACGTGGCGCAGGCGCCCGAGGAGTTGAAGCTGAAGAGGCCCGGCTCGACCCTGTTCGCCTTCGCGTACACCTTGCGAATGATGTCCATGGTGCCGAGGTACGACGCCGGGGTGGACCGCGACGAGGCCGTGATCGCGCCCTGGTCGATGACGATCGCGTCCGGGTACGCCGCCGTGAAGACCTGGGAGACCAGCGTCGACTTGCCCGACCCCGCGACGCCGGTCACCGCCGTCAGCACCCCGGCCGGGAACCGTACGTCGATGCCCTTCAGATTGTGCAACGCGGCGCCACTCACCGGCAGTTGACCGGTCGGGGGCCGGAAGGTCCCCTTCATGGGCGTACGGCTCACGAGATGGCGGCCGGTGAGTGTGCCGGCGTTCCGCAACTGCTCCACCGTCCCCTCGAACACCACGTGCCCGCCGTCCGCGCCCGCCCGGGGCCCCATGTCGACGACATGGTCCGCGATCGCCACCACGTCCGGGTCGTGCTCCACCACCAGCACCGTGTTGCCCCGATCGCGCAGCCGCCGCAGCAGATCGTTCAGCCGGCCCACGTCGCGCGGATGCAGACCCACACTCGGCTCGTCGAAGATGAAGGTCAGTCCGGTCAGTGAACTCCCCAGATGCCGCACCATCTTGAGCCGTTGTCCCTCACCGCCGGAGAGCGTGGTCGTCTCCCGGTCCAGGCTCAGATAGCCGAGCCCGATCCCGACCAGCCGGTCGAGCCGGGCACGCGCGGCGGCGGCGATCGGCGTCGCCACCGGGTCGTCGATCCGCGCCAGCACGTCCACCAGGTCGGCGACCTCCATCCGTGTGTAGTCGGCGATGCCCAGGCCGTCGATACGGGTCGCGAGCGCCGCCTCGTTCAGCCGCGCCCCGCCGCACGCCTCGCACACCCGCTGCGCGGTGAACCGGTTCGAGGCCTCCTGGCGCTTCTCGGACATCCCGGCCGTGTCGCGCCTGAGGAAGAGCCGGGTGAACCGGCCCACGACGCCCTCGAACCGCATGTCGGCCGAGCCCGTCCGCATCTCCAGCGTGACGGTGAAGTCGCCTCCGTGGAGCAGTAGTTGGCGCTCCTCGGCGGTGTACCGGTCGAGCGGCTTGGCCGGGTCGAAGTGCCCGGAGCCCGCGTACAGCTTCCACTCCCAGCTGCCCACCGAGAGCCCCGGCAGCAGCAGCGCGCCCCCGTTCAGGGACTTCGACCAGTCGATCGCGCGGTCGAGGTCGAGCCGGACGACCCGTCCCACGCCGTCGCACTCCGGGCACATGCCGGCCGGGTCGTTGAAGGAGTACGCGGTGGCCGCCCCCGCGCTCGGCGTGCCGTACCGCGAGAACAGCACCCGGATCACCGAGTAGATGTCGGTCATGGTGCCGACGGTGGAGCGGACGTTGCCGCCGACCGGCTTCTGGTCGATGACGATCGCCACCGACAGGTCGTCGATCGCCTCGACGTGCGGCCGCTCGTGCTTGGGCAGCCGGTTCCTGATGAACGAGGTGAAGGTCTCGTTGAGCTGGCGCTGCGACTCCACGGCGATCGTGTCGAAGACGATCGAGGACTTGCCGGACCCGGAGACCCCGGTGAAGACGGTGATCCGGTCCTTGGGAATGGTGAGCGAGACGTCCCTGAGGTTGTTCTCACGGGCGCCCACGATGGTGATGTTCTGAGGCATGGGCCCGAAGCTAATCGGGAATCCAGACAGCTTCTGTCCGGATTCCCGATCGGCCGCGCGCCTTTCTCCCGAGGGCCGGAGCGGGCCTCAGGACATGCCCCGGGACGGCGGCCCCGCCCGTACCTCCTCCACCGTCGTGTCACGCAGCTCGCCGTCCAGCACCAGCCACCGTGTGACGCCGATCGACTCCAGGAACGGCAGGTCGTGGCCGGCCACGACCAGGGCGCCCCGGTACGCGCCCAGCGCCGCCGTGAGCCGGCGCACGCTCGCCAGGTCGAGATTGTTCGTCGGCTCGTCCAGCATCAGCAGCCGGGGCGCCGGCTCCGCGAGCAGCAGGGCGGCGAGCGAGGCGCGGAACCGCTCCCCGCCCGACAGGGTCCCGGCCGGCTGGTTCGCCCGCGCGCCCCGGAACAGGAAGCGGGCGAGCCGCGCCCGGATCTCGTTGTCCGTGGCGCCGGGCGCGAACCGCCGCACGTTCTCCGCCACGCTCAGCGCGTCGTCCAGGACGTCGAGCCGCTGCGGCAGGAAGCGCGTCGGCACCAGCGCCTCGGCCTCGCCCGAGACCGGCGCCAGCTCCCCGGCGATCGTCCGCAGGAGCGTCGTCTTGCCCGCCCCGTTCCGGCCCACCAGCGCGATCCGCTCCGGGCCGTGGATCGCGAACTCGCCCGAGGCCCGCGCGCCGTACCGCAGCTCCAACTCGCGCAGCCTCAGCACGCCGATGCCGGAGTGCACCTCGGTGGCGGGCAGTTCGATCCGGATCTCGTCGTCGTCGCGCACCGCGTCGACCGCCTCGTCGAGCCGTTCCCTCGCCTCCGCGAGCTTCGTGGTGTGCATGACGCGGTGCTTGCCCGCCGACACCTGCGCCTGGCGTTTACGCTCCTGCATGATGGCCTTCGGCTCGCGCTTGGTGTCCCACATCTTCTGGCCGTAGCGCTTGCGTCGTGCCAACTTGACCTGCGCGTCGGCCAGTTCGCGCTTCTGTCGCTGCACGTCGCTCTCGGCGACGCGCACCATGCGCTCGGCGGCCTCCTGTTCGACGGCGAGGGCTTCCTCGTACGCGGAGAAGTTCCCGCCGTACCAGGTGACCTCGCCGTCCCGCAGGTCGGCGATCCGGTCGACCAGATCCAGCAGTTGACGGTCGTGGCTGACCACGACCAGCACGCCGGTCCAGGCTTCGACGGCCTCGTGGAGCCGCCCGCGGGCGTACAGATCCAGATTGTTCGTGGGCTCGTCGAGCAGCAGCACCGAGGGGCGGGCCAGCAGCAGGGCCGCCAGCCGCAGCAGCACGCACTCGCCCCCCGACACCTCGCCGATGGTCCGGTCGAGGCCGATGTGGCCGAGCCCGAGCTGGTCGAGGGCGGCGCGCGCCCGTTCCTCGACGTCCCAGTCGTCGCCGATCGCGGTGAAGTTCTCCTCGCTCGCGTCGCCCGCCTCGACGGCGAGCAGCGCGGCGCGGGTACCGGCGATGCCGAGCGCCTGGTCGACGCGGAGACCGGTGTCGAGAACGGCGTCCTGCGGGAGGTAGCCGATCCCACCCACGGTGGCCGTCCTGCCCTCGGCGGGCGTGAGCACGCCTGCGATCAGCTTCAACAGGGTCGATTTCCCCGACCCGTTGACGCCGACCAGGCCGGTCCTGCCGGGCCCCACGGCCAGTTGGAAGTCCTCGAACACGACGGACCCGTCGGGCCAGGCGAAGGAGAGCGCGGAGCAGGTGATGCGGGGGGAAGTGGACATACGGGTCTCCAGGACGCTGCGAAGGGAAGCGGGGCAACGGTGGGAGACACCGGCGGAGGGCACCGGAAGAGGACGGCTCGACAGCCGAGGTCACACGCGGTGCGCGCGGGCACAGAGCCGCGCGGCACGGTGTCTCAGGACCTCAGAAGAGCAACGTCCTACTCCGTTCGGTGACAACAGGACGCTGTACACCGTACGAGGGCATGGGTGCGGGAGCAACGGGTTTTCGGGTGGCGGTGTTGGC
>NZ_JARJHW010000076.1:0-31963 GCF_040560175.1 Streptomyces panacea | reverse complement strand
GGTACGGGGACGGCACCCGCGGGTACGGGTACGGCACCCGCGCCGCGCGGGATCGCGGCGCGTGCCGGTGTCTGGAGCGCGCGGCACCGGTGGACGGCGGTCACCGCCTGGGTGCTGTTCGTCGTACTCGCCATGGGACTCGGCTCGGCGGCGGGCACCGTCGAGGTCAAGGACAGCGAGCAGATGTCCGGCGAGATCAGCCAGGCCGAACGGATCATCGAGGACGCGGGTCTCGACGAACCGGTGAGCGAGTCGGTCCTCATCCAGGGTGTCGACTCGTCAACGTCCGCCACCGACAAGGAGTTCCGCGCCGGGGTCGACGCGGTCATGGCGGCGGTCGAGCGTACGGGCGAGGTCGCCGACGTCACCTCGCCGTACGACACGAAAACCATCTCGAAGGACGGGCGCAGCGCGCTCGTGCAGTTCAACATGCGCGGCGACCCGGAGACTTCGAGCGAGCGCGTCGAGCCGGTACTCAAGGCCGTCGAAGGCGTGCAGAAGCAGCACGAGGACACACTGCGGATCTCGGAGCTGGGTGGCGCCAGCATGAACAAGACCTTCGACGAGGCGTTCGGTGACGACTTCAAGCAGGCGGAGATCTCCGCCGTGCCGGTCGCGCTGGGCATTCTGCTGATCGCCTTCGGCGCCCTGGTCGCGGCTCTGCTGCCGGTCGCCCTCGCGCTCACCGCCATCATGGCCACGATGGGGCTCATGGGCGTGGTCAGCCACGTCATGCCGATGACCGACACGGCCAACTCGGTGATGCTGCTGGTGGGTCTGGCGGTCGGCGTCGACTACTGCCTGTTCTATCTGCGGCGTGAGCGCGAGGAGCGCGAGGCCGGGCGCGACGCCGCCACGGCGCTGCGGATCGCGGCGGCGACGAGCGGCCGGGCCGTCATCGTCTCCGGTGTGACGGTCTGTGTCGCCATGGCGGGCATGCTCTTCACCGGGCTGGCCGAGTTCAAGGCGATGGGTCTCGCGTCGCTGATGGTGGTCGCGGTGGCGATGGTCGGTTCGGTGACCGTGCTGCCCGCGCTGCTGTCGCTGCTCGGTGAGCGCGTGGAGCGGGGCCGGGTGCCCTTCCTGAACCGCCTCAAGCAGTCGAAGAAGCAGCGCGCGTCCGCCGCGGCGGGAGCCGGTGGTGGCGGGACCGGCGAGAGCCGGTTCTGGCGCGCGGTACTCAGCCGCGTACTCCGCCGGCCGAAGCTCGCGCTGGTGGTCGCCGCGGGCGCGCTCGTCGCGATCGCCCTGCCCGCCGTGGGCATGCAGACGCAGAACTTCACGCTGGACCAGGAGTTCGGCGACTCGCTGCCCATCGTCCAGACGTACGAGCGGGTCAACGAGGCTTTCCCGGGAGGCGCCGAACCCGCCGAGGTGGTGGTGCGCGCGGACGACATCAACGCCGCGCCGGTACGGCAGGCGCTCGCCGACTTCCGTGCGCGGGCGGTGAGTTCGGGCGCCTCGCAGGGACCCGTCGAGATCGTCACGCACGACGCGCAGAACATCGCGATCATCGAGGTGCCGCTGGTCGGCGGCTCGGACCAGAACCGGGCCGAGAAGAGTCTGGGGCTGCTGCGGGACACCGTACGGCCGGACACGCTGGGCACGGTCGACGGCGTCGAGGCGCCGATCTCCGGCCAGGTCGCCGGGTCGAAGGACTTCAACGACCAGCTCGTCGGGGCCGTGGCGCCCGTCTTCGCCTTCGTCGTGATCTTCGCCTTCGTACTGATGCTGCTCTGCTTCAGGTCACTGACGATCGCGGTGACGTCGATCGTGCTGAACCTGCTCTCCGTCGGCGCCGCCTACGGCATCCTTACCATCGTCTTCCAGCACGGCTGGGGCGCGTCGCTGGTCGGCGCCGAGGGCGTCGGGGCGATCATCTCCTGGCTGCCGCTGTTCCTCTTCGTGATCCTTTTCGGGCTGTCGATGGACTATCACGTCTTCGTGGTGTCCCGGATCCGCGAGGCGCGGCTACAGGGGCGTACCACCCGTGAGGCGATCACCCACGGTGTGGTGACCACGGCGGGGGTGGTGACGAGCGCGGCGGTGATCATGGTCGCGGTGTTCGCCATCTTCGGGACGCTGTCGATGCAGTCGATGAAGCAGATGGGCGTCGGCCTGGCGGCGGCGGTGCTGATCGACGCGACGATCATCCGGGGCGTGCTGCTCCCGGCGATCATGGCACTGCTGGACGAGCGCAACTGGTACTTCCCCCGCTGGCTGCGGTGGCTGCCCGACCTGACGCACGACGAGTCGGTGGTCGCGGAGGTGGAGTCGGACGCCGTCGGCGAGGACTCCAGGAAGGCGGGCGAACAGCCCGATCCCGTACGGGTCTGACGCACCCCTCCACTCCCCCGCACACGCTCCCGTACCTACCCGTGCCGTACGCCCGACCGGTCTCCACCGGCCGGGCGTACGGCGTCGGGCCGCGCATCAGGAGCCGGTCGTCGGCAGCGCGGCCTCGATGATGTCGGCCGCCTGGCCCGTGCCACCCTCCTTCGCCATGTCCTGTCTGATCTCCTCACCCCTGCGGGCGACTTCGGGGTCCGCCACGAGCGCGGTGACCGCCTCCCGCAGCGCCTCGGCCGTCGCCTCCTCCATAGGAAGCTGCCGGGCGACACCGAGCGAGACGAGCGTGTCGGCGTTGCCGAACTGGTCGACGAGCAGCGGTACGGCGACCATCGGTGTGCCGGTCGCGAGCCCTTCCTGGCTGCCGCCGGCGCCCGCATGGGTGATGAACGCGTCGGCCTTCTTGAGGATGGCGAGTTGGGGCACCCAGGAGCGCACCTCGATGTTGCCGGGGATCTCGCCCAGTTCGGACGGATCGACGAACTTGCCGATCTGGAGGACGACATGCCAGCCGGGCAGGCCGCCGAACGCCTCGACGCACGCCCGGTAGAAGTCGGGCTGCTTGGTGTTGGCCGAGCCGAGCGAGACCAGCAGCACCTTCTCCGCCCCGGCCGGGCGCTCCCACTCCCCTTGGTCGGCCCGCTCCCCCTGACACGCGCCGACGAAGGTGTACACGGACTCGTCCACCCGGTCGGCGAACAGCTGAAGGGCCCTGGGGATCAGCACGATCGCACGATCGGGGTGGACGACGAACCGGCCCAGGGGCAGGTCCATGCCGTTCTCGTCCAGCCACGCCCGGAAGCGGGCGACATAGGCCCGGCCGCGCTCGGACGCGGCGAGCTGGGCGTCCTGAGGAGCGGCGACCTCCTCGTCGTACCCCTCCCAGGCGACCATGTTCGGTGAGAGCTGGAGGTACGGGACGCCCCACCGGTGAGCCAGGATCGGCGCCGGGTAGGACGTGGGGTCGCTGATGACGAGATCGGGGCGGTCGTTCTCGAACATCTCGGCCAACTGGGGCAGCGCCTGTGTCCCGTCGGCGAGGAAGGGCTCCATGTTGTCGATCAGCTCGGTGCCCCAGGCGTCGGGGTCGTCGTCCATCGGCAGGGTGGAGGTGTAGATCACCGGCTCGGCGCCGGTGGCGGCGACCTTCTCGGCGAAGGCGGCGGGGATGGCGTAGCTGACGCGATGCCCACGGGCGACGAGTTCCCGGATGACTTCGAGGCTCGGGTTCACGTGCCCGTGGGCGGCGATGGAGAACATGGCGATGTGGGCACGCTGGGGTGACGTCATGCCCACACCGTAACATCAAGCGAGACGAGACGTCTCGTTCAGCTTGTCGTGCGGGATCAGCCACGCCCCGGGCGGCACGAACGCGACGATCTCGGCGCGGTCGACACGCGCCGCGTCGAATGCCGTGTCGAGCCGTTGGCGCGGGTGGCGCGGGTGGCCGGTCCGGCGCAGTGACGCGTACAGCGACCCGCCGAGCCGCCGAGCCGCCGACTCGCAGACCCCGGAGAAGCCCCACCTCGACCAGCCGCCGGTGGCGGGCGAGTTCGGCGGCGGGCAGCAGCGGGCGCGGGCGCCGCTCGACACGCGGGATGCCCGCGTCCACGCGCGGCACCGGGCGGGATTCCCGCCGTCCGATCCGGCCGAGCAGCCGCCACTCGACGTACGGCCGGGTCTCTACCATCCGCGGAGACCAGCGACCGGCGACCAGCGCCCGAAGTCGCCGGTGCGCCCGCGCGCGCATTCGGGCTGGGTGATGAGCGTGACGTCGGTCAGCGCGGGCGCGCGCGGACACCGGTCGACGATGTCGGCGGTACGCGAGAAGGGCACGTTCCCGACGACGGCGAAGGGTTCCGCGCGGCAGGGTACGGCGACGAAGTCCCGCTCGTACAACCGCACATGGGGGGCGGCGAGGGTGGAGCGTCTCCGTGGTCCGGCCCGCGCGCCGGACTCGCCCCGCTCGAACCCCCCGTGGACGCGGGAAGTTCAGCGCTGGTAGCGGGCGAGCACCAGATTGCCGTCCTTCACCAGCCGTTTCTCCAGCTCGGCGCGGTCGATCGCGCCGCTGTAGTACTCCTGGAGCGCCGGCGTCGCGACCTTGTCCTTCCACTCCGGATAGCCACGCACCGACTGCGCGGGCGCCGGGAGGAGTTCGCGGGCGAGCGCGGCACCGGTCGACCAGCCGTCCTTCTCCGTGCGCAGGGACGGGTCGGCGAGCGCCGCCGTGCCCGTGGGCAGCATCCAGTCGCCCCGCGCGAGGCGGACCATGTTCTCGGGCCGGAGCAGGAAGTCGATGAAGGCGACGGCCTCTTCCTTGTGCCGTGTGTCCTCGGAGACCGACAGGGTCTGCGGGCTGACGCCCTGTGTCGCGCCGTCGGCCCCGGCGGGCGACGGCAGCACCGTCCACTCGAAGCCCTTCGGCGCCTGCTGGATGATCTGCTGCCGGTACGAGAAACCGAGCGGCACCATCGCGTACTTGCCGCCGAAAAATCCCGGCAGCGTGTCCGAACCGCCCATGCCGAGCGTGGCGCCCGACGCGCTGCCGTCGCTGTTGACCTGATCGCGGATGACGGCGGGGACCTCCGCGTCGGCCCCGGTGTACTTGATCGTCACCTTGCCGTCCGCGCCCCGGTGAAAGAGCTGCCCGCCGGTTGACCGGCTGAGGTTGAGCGTCGCGGAGACCGGGTCCTTGAGCGGCCAGGCCACCCCGTACTCCGCCTGTCCCGCCCCCGGCTTCCGCCCCTCTCCCGCCGTGAGCTCCTTGGTGGCCGCCCTGAACTCGGCCCAGGTCCACGGCTTCTCGACGGTCGGGATCCGGACGTCGGAGGCTTCCAGGATCTTCCTGTTGGCGATCAGCACGCGCGGCTCCTGGAGGAACGGCACGCCGTACACCCCGTCCCCGAACTCCGTGGTCTCCCAGCTGCGCTCCGGGATGTCCCGCTTCAGCCGGTCGGGCAGCAGCCCGTCGAGATCGGCGAGATAGCCGCCGTACGCGAAGTCGGCGAGGTCGTCGGAGGCGTCGTGGATGATGTCGGGCGCCTCACCGCCCTCGAAGGAGGTGAGAAGTTGGTCGTGGACGCTGTCCCAACTGCCCTGCACGTACTGGACGCGCACGTCGGGGTGGGCGGCGTTCCACTCCTTCACCAGTTCCTTGTTGACCTCGACCGACTCGTCCTGCCAGGCCAGGGACTGGAAACGCAGGGTGATCCGCCCGTCCGCCGACTCGCCGTCGCCGCCCGAGCAGCCGGTGAGCAGCAGCCCGAGGACGGCGGCCGCGGCCACCAATGGTGTTCTCGTACGCGAAAGGGGCCTCGTACGCGAAACGGGTGTCGGGCGTGCGACGGGTCTCGTACACGCAACGGGTCTCGTACGCATCAGGTCTTCACCGCCCCGGCGAGCATGCCGCCCGTGATCCGTCGTTGGATGATCGCGAAGATGACGAGTGAGGGGATCGTCGCGAGGAACGCCGCCGCCGCGAGCGGCCCCAGGTCGGCGACGCCCTCGGCGCCGAGGAAGTGGGTGAGGATCACCGGCAGCGTCTGCTTCTCCGGGCTCTTGAGCAGGACGAGCGCGAAGAAGAACTCGTTCCACGCCGTGATGAAGGCGAACATCGCGGTGGCGACGATGCCCGGCGCCAGCAGCGGGGCCGTGACCGAGACGAGCGTACGGAGCCGGCCGGCGCCGTCGACGGCCGCCGCCTCCTCCAACTCGGCCGGTACGGCCCGTACATAGCCGACCAGCATCCAGAGCGCGAACGGCAGCGACCACACCACGTACACCATGATCAGCCCGAACAGGGAGTTGATCAGGTGGAGGTTCTTCAGCACCAGGAAGAGCGGGATGATCACCAGGACGAACGGGAACGCCTGGCTGATCACGACCCACCCCGTCGCCGCCGTCGCGAGCCTGCTGCGCTGCCGCGCCATCACGTACGCCATCGGCGTCGCGATGACCACGGCGATCAGCGAGGCGGAGAGCGCGACGGTGAGGCTGTTGCCCGCGGCCCTGAGCAGTGGCTGCTCGTCGAACGCCTGCCGGAAGTTCTCCAGGGTCGGGCTGTCCGGGATCCAGGTGGGGTGCAGACTGCCCAGCTCACGCGCCGGTTTGAAGGCGGTGGAGATCAGCCACAGGAACGGGAAGGCGAGAAAGACCAGATAGCACAGGAGCGCGAGGTACTGCCCGGCGCGTGCGGGTCCGCTGGTGCGGAGACTCATTTCTCCTCCCCCGACTTGAGACGTCCCACCAGGTAGAAGGCGAGGAGGACGGAGATCACGGCGACCATGACACAGCCCATGGCGGCGGCGTAGCCGAACTGGCCGTAGCGGAAGGCCTCTTCGTAGGCGAAGAGCATGGGCAGTCGGGTACGGCCGCCGGGACCGCCGCTGGTCAGTACGTAGACCAGGGCGAACGAGTTGAAGTTCCAGATGAAGTTGAGCGCCGTGATGGCGAGGGCGACCGGCTTGAGCGCGGGCCAGGTGACGGTACGGAACCGGCGCCAGGCGCCCGCGCCGTCCAGGGCCGCCGCCTCGTGCAGCTCGTCCGGGGTGTTCTGGAGCCCGGCGAGCAGCGCGACCGTGGTCTGTGGCATACCGGCCCAGATCCCGACGACGATCACGGCGGGCAGGGCGGTGGCGAGGCCGGTGAGCCAGTCGCGGCCGTCACCGAGGCCGATGTCGCGGATGGTCTCGTTGAGGATTCCGGCGTCGGCGTTGTAGACGAGGCGCCACATGATGCCGACGACCACCTCGGGCATGGCCCAGGGGATGATCGCCAGCGCCCGCGCGAGCCAGCGGAAGCGAAGCCTCTGGTTCAGCAGCAGGGCGAGGCCGAGCGCGAGAACGAACTGCGGGACGGTCACGCCGACCGCCCACAGCAGGCCGATCCGGAAGGACTCCCAGAAGAGCGTGTCGTGTGCCAGGTCCTGGAAGTTGAGCGTCCCGATCCACTCGGTGGGCTCGGTGCGGCCGGACTGCGCGTCGGTGAAGGCGAGGGTGATGCCGTAGAGCAGGGGGCCGACGCTGAGGACGAGGATCGGTATCAGGGCCGGCAGCACCAGGAACCAGGCACCCCGGTCGATCACCTTCTCCCGTGGTGGTCCGCCCTCCGGTGTCCTCTTGCCGGACCGCGCCTTCGCGGTCGCCAGTGTCACGGATTCGGCTCCTTCGGGCGGCTTTGTGGGGATGGCCGCCCTGGCGGCCCCCGTCATCGTGCTGACGCGTGGTGGGTTCGTCAAGCCAACCTGCGTGGATGCGAGACTTGGGGCCTGGCCGGATTGGTTCACCGGGTCCGCCCGGTGGCCGGTTCACCTGACCGGTGCGAGCGGCGGCGACCGGCGGGATCAAGGGAGAGTTTCGATGGACGAGGCACGGGCGCGCGCCGTACTGGACGCCACAGGGCTTCCGCACGGGCCGTCGGCCGACGCCGAGCTGCTGGCGCTCGGCGAGAACGCGGTGTTCGCGACGGGCGAGCTGGTCGTCAAGGTCGGCCGAAGCCTCACCGACGCGCCGGAGCTGCTGGAGCGTGCCGAGCGTGAACTGGCCGTCGCCGACTGGCTCGCGGCGAGCGGCGTCCCCACGGTCCGGGCGGCCGAGCCCAAGGTCCGTACGGTGGACGGCCACCCGGTGACGCTCTGGTGGCGACTGCCCGACGCCGTACGCCCCGCGGGCCCGGCCGATCTGGCGACCCTGCTCCGCCTCGTCCACGCCCTGCCCGCGCCGCCCTTCGGGCTGCCCCGCAGGGAACTGCTCGGCGGGGTGGAGCGGTGGCTGCGGATCGCGGGCGACGCGATCGACCCGGCCGACGCCGACTATCTGCGCGAGCGCAGGGACGGCTTCGCCACGGCCGCGGCGCCGGCACCGCGTCTGGCCCCCGGCCCGATCCACGGCGACGCCCTCCCCCGGAACGTCCATGTCGGCCCGGACGGACCGGTCCTGGTCGATCTGGAGACCTTCTCCACCGATCTGCGCGAGCACGACCTGGTGGTGATGGCGCTGTCCCGCGACCGGTACGGCATGCCCCCGGAGGCGTACGACACCTTCACGGCCGCCTACGGCTGGGACGTACGCGACTGGTCGGGCTGCACCGTGCTGCGCGGCGCCCGTGAGACGGCGAGCTGCGCGTGGGTGGCCCAGCACGCCCCGACGAACCCGAAGGCGCTGACGGAATTCCGCCGCCGGGTCGCCTCACTGCGCGACGGCGACCCCGAGGTCCGCTGGTACCCCTTCTGACGGGGTGGGCCTCGATCGCCGGAACGGACCGCCCGCAGGGTGGGCTTCGACCCCCAGGAACGGACCGCCCGCCGGTCGCTCCCGGTACGCGGGCTCAGCCCGCCGCCGGGACCAGCTCGCGCAGCGGCCAGTCCGCGTTCACCACCGCGTCCGTGTTGCCCTTGCGGCGCAGGAAGCTCTGGAAGTCGACCGCCCACTCCGCGTACCAGGCGATCTGCCGTTCGTGCAGTGCCGCCGCCGTCAGGGACGCGACCTGGCGGTGGCGGCCCGCTATCGCCGTCGCCACCCGCACGGCCGCCAGCGCGTCCGCGCCCGCGTCGTGCGCGGTGTCCAGCACCACCCCGTACTCGACACAGACCGCCTCCAGATTCCGCTTGCCCCGCCGGTACTTGTCGACCGCGCGGTCGATCGTGTACGGATCGATCACCGGGCCGATCCGTCCGCCGGCCACCCGGTCGTTCAGCGACGGCAGCCCGTGCCGCGCCAACTCCGCCGCGAGCAGCGTCAGATCGAACGACGCGTTGTACGCCACGACCGGCACGCCCCGCGTCCAGTAGCCCGCCAGCGTCGAGGCGATCTCGTCCGCCACCTCACGCGCGGGCCGGCCCTCCGCCGACGCACGCTCGCTGGTGACCCCGTGGATCGCCGACGCCTGCTCCGGGATCCGGATACCCGGGTCCGCCAGCCAGTCCCGCCGCTCCTCCACCGCACCGTCGCGCACCGCGATCACCGCGGCGGTCACGATGCGCGCCTCCAGCGGCTCCGTGCCCGTCGTCTCCAGATCGAATCCGACCAACGGCTCCCCGTGCCAGCTCATCCCGGTCCTCCCTCACGCTTCTCCCCGTTCGACATTCACCTTCGCACGCGGCACTGACAACGCCGGGTGGGGCCTTGACGCGGCTTCAGCACGTCGTCACACGTCAGCCGGGTTTCCACGGCGTCAGGAGACGGGGCGGGAGTCGGCCCACACCGACTCGAACTCCTCGCGGTACGTCTGGAACAGCCCGTGCTCGGTGTCCTGGCCGGCCCGCACCACATCCCGCCCCGCACCCCGCAGCACCAGCACCGGCGCCTCCATGCCGCGCGCCCGTCTCAGGTACGACTGGACGACCGCCAGCCCGTCCGGGCCGTCCCCGTCGACCAGATACGCGGTGAAGCGCGGCGTCTCGTCGAAGACATGGATCTCGAAGGCGCCCGGGTCGCGGAGCCGGGAGCGGACCCGGCGCATATGGAGGATGTTCATCTCCACGGAGCGGCTCAGTTCGCCCTTCTTGAGGCCCAGTTCGCGTTCACGGCGCTTGACCGAGCTGCTGGCCGGGTTGAGGAAGAGCAGCCGTATCCGGCAGCCGGACTCGGCGAGCCGTACGAGGCGCCGGCCGGAGAAGTTCTGTACGAGGAGGTTCAGGCCTATCCCGACCGCGTCGAGGCGCCGGGCGCCGCCGAAGAGGTCCTCGGCGGGGATCTGCCGCTGGAGCCGGACCCGGTCCGGATGGACGGAGACCACGTCCGCGTACCGGTCGCCGACCAGGTCCTCCACGGCGTCCACCCTGAGCCGGTCGGCGGACGGCACGGCCGTTCCGCTGCCCAGGATCTCCAGCAGCCGCGCCGACGCCCGCTCGGCCTGCGCGAGCACGGCCTCGGAGAGCGCCCGGTTGCGGGAGACGACGTTACGGGCCACCTCCAGCTCGTCCAGGGCCAGCTCGACGTCCCTGCGGTCGTCGAAGTACGGCTGGAAGCCGGGCCAGTGCTGGACCATCAGCTCGCGCAGTTGCGGGAGCGTCAGGAAGCTCAGGACGTTGTCGTCGGCCGGGTCGAGCAGATAGCCCTTGCGCCGGGAGACCTCGCGGACGGCGACGGCGCGCTGGACCCACTCCTGGCCCGCGGGTCCGGCGGCGGCCACCACCCAGTCGTCGCCGTGCACCGGCTCGTAGATGGGCTTGAGGATCGCCGAGACGACCGCACGGAGCCGCTGTTCGACCAGATTCAGCCAGATATAGGCCCGGCCGGCCCGCTGGGCGCGCGTACGCACCTCGCTCCAGGCCTCCGGACCCCAGTCCAGTTCCGCCCCGATCTCCATCGGCCGTGCGAGGGAGACCGCTCCGGGCGGGATGTCGCCGGAAACCCCCTCGTGACCTGGGTCACCTGGGGGTAGCTCCAGCCCTCCCGAGCTCACCCGCGCACCGCCTTCCCTCCCCTTTCAACGATCAAGGAAGGGTACTGCGCAAATGGGAGGAGGTGCAGCCGGATGCACAGGCTCGTTTCTCAACTCCCCCGGCGCGGCCGGGCGTTCTGTGTGCCGATCTCGGCCGGAGTGGGATGATTCATAGTGATTGGGCCTGGTGACGGATGGTCGGATCAGGGGCGGCGTATGGTCTGAATCCGGCCATATGCGACGTCAGGACACGGTCCGGCAACGGGGTGGTGCTCCCGGAACCCGAAGTTGACCCGCCGGGTCTGCCCGACTGCTTCCGGCCCGGCTTCGGCACCGGCCTCCTAGGAGGTTGCGCCTCTTTCGGGGAGTATCTGATCGAAGAAAGCCCCAGCACCCGGATCAGAAGTGGAAGAGTCATATCTATGCAGGTCTGGCCGGGACAGACGTATCCCCTCGGCGCCACGTACGACGGCGCCGGAACCAACTTCGCGGTCTACTCAGAGGCCGCGCACCGGATCGAGTTGTGCCTCCTGCACGACGACGGTTCAGAAACGGCGGTGGAGCTCCGCGAGACAGACGCCTTCGTCAGGCATGCCTACCTGCCGGGCATCATGCCCGGCCAGCGGTACGGCTTCCGGGTCCACGGGCCGTACGCGCCCGAGAACGGGCAGCGCTGCAACTCCTCGAAGCTGCTCCTGGACCCGTACGCCCGCGCGATCAGCGGCAGCATCGACTGGAACGAGTCGGTGTACGGCTACCACTTCGGGAAGCCGGACTCGCGCAACGACATGGACTCGGCGCCGCACACGATGACGGCCGTCGTGGTCAACCCGTACTTCGACTGGGGCGACGACCGCCGCCCGCGGACCGACTACCACCGCACCGTCATCTACGAGGCCCATGTGAAGGGCCTGACGATGCTGCACCCGGATCTGCCGGAGGAGCTGCGCGGTACGTACGCGGGGCTCGCCCATCCGGCGGTGATCGAGCACCTCACCGAGCTGGGCGTCACCGCGCTGGAAATAATGCCGGTGCACCAGTTCGTCAACGACCACCGGCTGGTGGACGCGGGCCTCAACAACTACTGGGGCTACAACACCATCGGCTTCTTCGCCCCGCACAACACCTACGCCTCCTGGGGAGACCGGGGCGAGCAGGTGCTGGAGTTCAAGCAGGCGGTCAAGGCGCTGCACGAGGCGGGCATCGAGGTGATCCTCGACGTGGTCTACAACCACACGGCCGAGGGCAATCATCTGGGCCCGACGCTCTCCTTCCGGGGCCTCGACAACGCCTCGTACTACCGTCTCGGCGCCGACAACCCGCGGTACTACACGGACACCACCGGCACCGGGAACTCCCTCCTGATGCGCAGTCCGCACGTCCTCCAGCTGATCATGGACTCGCTGCGGTACTGGGTGGAGGAGATGCATGTCGACGGCTTCCGCTTCGACCTCGCCGCGACACTCGCCCGCCAGTTCCACGAGGTGGACCGGCTGTCGTCGTTCTTCGACCTGGTCCAGCAGGACCCGGTGGTCAGCCAGGTGAAGCTGATCGCCGAGCCGTGGGACGTGGGCGAGGGCGGCTACCAGGTGGGGAACTTCCCCCCGCTGTGGACCGAGTGGAACGGCAAGTACCGCGACACGGTCCGCGACCTGTGGCGGGGCGAGCCGCGCACCCTGGCGGAGTTCGCGTCCCGGCTCACCGGCTCGTCCGACCTGTACCAGGACGACGGGCGCCGTCCGCTGGCGTCCATCAACTTCACCACCTGCCACGACGGCTTCACCCTGCACGACCTGGTCGCCTACAACGACAAGCACAACGAGGCGAACGGCGAGGGCAACAGGGACGGCGAGAGCCACAACCGCTCGTGGAACTGCGGGGCCGAGGGGGAGACCGACGACCCGGAGGTGCTGGAGCTGCGCGACCGTCAGGTGCGCAACTTCATCGCGACGCTGATGCTGTCCCAGGGCGTGCCGATGCTCAGCCACGGCGACGAGTTCGGCCGTACGCAGGGCGGCAACAACAACGCGTACTGCCAGGACAACGAGGTCGCCTGGGTGCACTGGCCCGAGAAGGGCGACGAGAAGAACAAGGGCCTGCTCGCCTTCACCCAGACGATGGTCTGGCTGCGGCGCGACCATCCGGTGTTCCGGCGGCGGCGGTTCTTCCACGGCCGCCCGGTGGAGGGGACGCACGACGAGCTGTCGGACATCTCCTGGTTCACCCCTGAGGGTGAAGAGATGATCCAGGGCGACTGGCAGGCGACCGACGCGAAGGCCATGACGGTCTTCCTGAACGGGCAGGCCATCTCGGAGCCGGGGCCGCGTGGCGAGCGGATCTCGGACGACTCGTTCCTGCTGATGTTCAACGCGAGCGCGGAGGAACTGGAATTCGCCGTGCCCGCGAACCACGGCAGTCAGTGGCGGATCGTCGTGGACACGGCGCGTCCGGAGGGCGTGCCGCCGGGCGACGGTCCGAAGGTGGACGCGGGCGAGCGGATCACGATGATCGGCCGCAGCATGACCGTGCTGATGCGGCAGGTGTGACCGGGGCCGGGGCGGGGTGCGTGTCCGTACCCCGCCCCGGTCGTGGCCGCCCCGCGAGCGGGCCGGGCTGCCGAATGCATGAGCGGATGACACAGAAGCCGCTCAGCGGGGTACGTACGTTCGTATGACGCCCTCTGCCACCTACCGACTCCAGCTCCAGCCGGACTTCCCCTTCGCCGCCGCCGCCAAGGCGGTGCCGTACGTGGCCGCGCTCGGGGTCTCGCACCTCCATCTGTCCCCCGTCCTGGAGGCCGTACCGGGCTCGACCCACGGATATGACGTCGTCGACCACTCGCGCGTACGCGCCGAGCTGGGCGGCGAGGAGGGGCTGCGGCAGTTGGCCCACCGGGCCCACGAATACGGGCTCGGGATCGTTCTCGACATCGTGCCCAACCACATGGCGACCGCGCCCCGGCACAACGGGGCCCTGTGGGAGGTGCTGCGGGAGGGTCCGGCGTCCCCGTACGCGCGGTGGTTCGACATCGACTGGGAGGCGGGCGGCGGGAAGTTGCTGCTGCCCGTGCTGCCGGGGCCGGTGGGCGGTGAACTGGCCGGAATGCGGGTCGAGGACGGCATGCTGCACCACGGCGAGCAGCGCTTCCCGCTCGCCGCCGGCACGGAGGAACTGCCGCTGCCCGCGCTCCTCGACGCCCAGCACTACCGACCCGCGTGGTGGCGGCTGGGCCGCACCGATCTCAACTACCGGCGTTTCTTCACCATTTCCGAGCTGATCGGGTTGCGGGTGGAGGACCCGGAGGTCTTCACCGCGACCCATGCCAAGATCCTCGAACTGGTACGGGACGGGGTCGTCGACGGTCTGCGGATCGACCACCCGGACGGTCTGGCCGACCCGGAGGAGTATCTGCGTCGGCTCAACGAGGCGACGGGCGGCGCCTGTTGGACGGTCGTGGAGAAGATCCTCACCGGTGACGAACCACTGCCCGCGAGCTGGCCGGTGGCGGGCACCACGGGGTACGACGCGCTGCACCGCATCGACGGGCTGTTCACCGATCCGGCCGGCGCCGACGAACTGGCGCAGCGCTTCCGGGACTTCACCGGGCCCGCGGGCGACCGGGGCGGTTACTGGGAAGCGACCGTGCGGCGCGCGATGTACAAGGTCGTCATCGACGAACTGGCCGCCGAGACCGGGGCACTGGCCCGGATCGCGGAGCGGATCTGCGCGGCGGACGTCGCGTTGCGCGACCACGCGCCGTGGGCGCTGCGGACGGCGATCAGGGAGCTGCTCGTACGGGTGCCGGTCTACCGGCCCTACGCGGTCGCGGGCGGGCCGTGCCGGAAGTCCGACGAGGCCGCGGTGTCGGAGGAGGCGGCGCGGCAGGCGAAGGCGGCGTTCGCGGTGCCGGAGGAGGCGACGGTGGTCGACGTCGTAAGGGAGCTGGCGCTCGGCAGGCTCGGCGGCGGCCCCGACCGGACGGCGTTCTGCGCGCGTTTCGCCCAGACGTCGTCCGCGCTGCGCGCCAAGGCCGTGGAGGACACGGCGTTCTACCGCCATGTGCCGCTGCTGTCCGCGAACGAGGTGGGCGGCGATCCGGGGCGCCCCGCGGTGAGCCCGGAGCGCTTCCACGAGTACTGCGCGCGCCTCGCCCGTGACTGGCCGGCCACCGGCACCGTACTGACCACGCACGACACCAAGCGCAGCGCGGACGTACGGGCCGGGATCGCCGTTCTGTCGGAGTGCCCCGAGCGGTGGGACGCGTTGCTGCGCCAGCTGGCGGGGGTCGCCGCGCCGGATGCCCAACTGGCCTGGCAGGCCTGGCAGACGGCGATCGGCTTCACCCCGGCGGAGGCCCCGCCGGAGGGCGCCCGGATGGAGCCCGCGCTGCTCAAGTCCGTACGGGAGGCGGGGCTGCTCACCAGCTGGACGGAGCCGGATCCGGTGTACGAACAGGCGGTACGGGACTTCGTCGCGGCGGGTCCGGCCGGCCGCCCGCGTGAGGCGGTGGCCCGGCTCACGCGTGAACTCGCCCCGTACGTACGGGCGAACGCCCTCGGCGCGGCGCTGGTGCATCTCACGATGCCGGGCGTGCCGGACATCTACCAGCGGACGGAGCGGGAGTATCTGGCCCTGGTCGACCCGGACAACCGCGAACGCTTCCGTACGGGCCCGCCCGACGAGAAGACCGTGCTGACGGTGGCGGCCCTGCGGCTGCGCCGTGAACGCCCGCACGCCTTCGCGGAGTCGTCCACGTACACGCCCCTGAGCGCGACGGGCCCGGCGGCGGACCACTGCACCGCGTTCTCCCGCTCGGGCGAGGTCATCACTGCGGTCACACGGCTGTCCCTGCGCCTGGCGGCGTCGGGCGGCTGGTCGGGCACGGTGCTGGAGCTCCCGGCGGGCCGCTGGACGGACGCGCTCTCCCCGGACCGCGAGTTCCCCGGCGGTCCGATCTCCCTGACGGAGCTCCTGTCGGCCGGCCCGGTGGCGCTGCTGTCCCGCCGC
Source organism: Streptomyces panacea (assembly GCF_040560175.1). NCBI lineage: Bacteria > Bacillati > Actinomycetota > Actinomycetes > Kitasatosporales > Streptomycetaceae > Streptomyces > Streptomyces panacea. The sequence goes on along the minus strand of NZ_JARJHW010000076.1, from coordinate 16,222 downwards.
GAGTAGCCGTGCGTCCCGGGCAGGGGACGGAACCCGGCCGCCGGACGGACGGGCGTGCCGCCGTCCGGCGGCCGGGTGCGCCGCCGGCTCAGCTCGTCGCGGGGGCCTGGAGGATCTGGAGGTAGTTGCCGACCGGGTCCAGAACGGTGGAGAAGATCCATCCGCCTCCGGTGTCCTCGACCGGCCGCACCCAGGTCACCCCGAGGGTGTTGAGGTGCTTCTCGGCCGCTCGGATGTCGCGCACCGTGATGTTGATCAGGTGCCTTCCGGGCTCCGTGGCCTTGTCCGCGACATCGTCACGCCGGTCGAATCCGATGATCGTCCCCTGCCCGACGACGAGCATGTGCGCCTCCCACCGGGCGCCCAGCGGCTCCAGCGCGGCGCGGTACCACTCGATGAGCCGTTCGGGATCGGTGCTGCCGAGGATGATGCCGAGTCCGGTGATGTTGCTCGGGGCTGCCATGAGGTGTGCCTCCCTCTTGTCCTTGCGCGTGCCTTCGCGCCTGATACGCACATACAAGGTCATGACCGTCCGCGGCGACGGAACTCATCGGTCCCCGCGCGCCGCCGCGCCGCCGCGCCGGTCACCGCAGACCCGTCACCGCTTCGGACGGCACGGAAAGCCGTTCGGTGCGGCGTTCGGTCCGACGTTCGGTCCGACGTTCAGCGCGGCGTTCAGCGCGGCTTTCGGTCCGGCTCTCAGTGTGCCGCGAGGCGGAAGCTCAGCTCGCCGAAGCTCACCATGTCGCCGTCACGCACCGCGACCGTCCCCGTCACCCGGCGCCCGTTGACGGTCGTACCGTTGGTCGACCCCAGATCCCGCAGGATCCACCGGCCGCCCTGCATACCCAGCTCGGCGTGGAGCCGGGAGACGGTGTCGTCGCTGAGCCGCAGCCCGTTCATCGGATCGCGGCCGATACGCAGCGGAATCGGGCCCGGGTCGGGCAGCAGCAGCTTCGGCAGCCGTTCGACCTGCCAGGCCCTGCTCAGCCGTGCGGAGAACGCGGACGCCCGCCCCACCGCGCTGAACAGCCGCTGTGTCCAGCGGCCGTCGGTGTCCAGGTCGGCCGTGAGCACCGCCAGCTCGTCGGACCTGCGCGCGGTCAGCGCGAGATCCATGCGACGTATGAAGGTGTCGTGCGACAACTTGCCCTGCGCCGCTCCTTCTCTCAGGACCGCGAGCACACGGTCGCGCTCGGCGTCGGAGAGCCGCGCGGGATACGTGTGGAACTCGAACGAGGACGTCACATGACTGATTGTCGGGCCGAGTTCGTGACGTGTCCAGAAGGGTCCTTCCACGGTGACGAAATTGGTTCGACCGGCCATTGGCTGGTCGTTTACGGTGAGCGCCCCTTCCTGGAGGCTCACTTACATGACCGATCCGGTCTTCCGTCAGCTCGCCGATTCCGAAGCACCGCTGTTCCGTTCGCTTCCCGACCCGGGACTCGTCGGCCGCGCGATCACCGGAGTCGAGTACCGCACCGTCGCCGAGGGCGGGGACTACCGCCCGGAGTGGAGCTGGGTGGCGCTGCGCGACGGCGTCGTCGTGGCCCGCGCCGCCTGGTGGGCCGGGCCCGAGGACCGGGAGCCGCTGTTGCTCAACTGGTTCGACATCGCGGAGGGCGAGGACGAGGCGGGCGCGGAACTGCTCCGCCGAGCGCCGTGGAACGTCGAGTACGAGATGATCGCGCCCGCCGGCTGGCGCGAGGACCCGGCGCTCCGCGCGGCCGTCGGGTCCCGGACGGGCGCCGCCCGGGCCGCCGGGATGAAGCCGCTGGTCGAGCGCTTCACCTACCGGTGGACGTCCGATCTGGCGCTGCCGGCGCGGCCGGGCCGGCTGGAGTTCCGCCCCGAGCCGGACGACGACGTGATCTTCGACGTGCTGCGCCGCGTCCACTCGGGCACGCTCGACGCGCACGCGCTGCGCGCGATCGACGAGTCGGGGCCGGACCGGGCCGCCCAGGAGGAACTGGACTTCTTCCGCTGGTGCCCGTCGCCGCGCGAGTGGTGGCAGCTGGCTTACGACCCGGCGGGCGAGCTCGTCGGCATTCACGTACCCGCGCACAACCCGTCGGGGCCGTGCGTCGGGTTCATCGGGGTCGTACCGGAGCAGCGCGGTCAGGGGTACGCGTACGACCTGCTGGTGGAGTGCACGAACGTGCTCGCGGAAAACGGGGCGACGTTCATCGCGGGCGCGACGGACCAGGGGAACTTCCCGATGGCCGCGCAATTCGCGCGCGCGGGCTATCCCGTGGTCACGGAGCGGATCAACCTCGCCTGAGCGGATCGGCGTGACCGGACCGGCGCGACCGGACGGCGCGACGGCTTGTCCGGCCGGTCGGATCTGACCGGATCCGGTCGTGTCCCGCGAATCGACGTGATCACCGAGCCTCCTGCCCGCACTCTTGTCACTATGTGGGTGAACACTGCCGACGACATCGGCGACAGAGGGGGACCACTCGTGCAGTTCGAGGTCTGGGCACCGCAGGCGCGGGACCGTGTCACGCTCCACCTGGGAGACGCCACCGGCCACACCATGACCCGCGACCCGCTGCGCGAGGGCTGGTGGACCGCCGACGCGCCCGCCGCCGACGGCACCCGCTACGGCTTCGCCCTGGACGACGGCCCCGTGCTCCCCGACCCCCGCTCCCGCCGCCAGCCGGACGGCCCCGACGGGCTCAGCGCGGTCGTCGACCATGCCTCGTACGAATGGTCCACGCCGTGGCGCGGCCGGCCGCTGCCGGGCGCGGTCCTCTACGAGCTGCACGTCGGCACGTTCACCGACGAGGGGACCCTGGACGCGGCGGGGGCCCACCTCGCCCCGCTGGCCGCGCTGGGCATCACGCATGTCGAGCTGATGCCGGTGTGCCCCTTCCCGGGGACGCACGGCTGGGGGTACGAGGGTGTGTCGCTGTGGGCGGTGCACGAGCCGTACGGCGGACCCGAGGCACTGAAGCGCTTTGTCGACACCGCGCACGGGCTGGGCCTCGGCGTCGTACTCGACGTGGTGCACAACCATCTGGGCCCGTCCGGCAACTACCTGCCGCAGTTCGGCCCGTACTTCACCGACACGCACCACACCCCCTGGGGATCGGCCGTCAATCTCGACGCCCCCGGCTCGGACGAGGTCCGCGCGTATCTGCTTCGGAGCGCGCTCGCCTGGCTGCGCGACTACCGCTTCGACGGGCTGCGCCTCGACGCGGTGCACGCCCTCGCCGACACCCGCGCGCTGACCTTCCTGGAAGAGCTGTCCACGGCCGTCGACGGGCTCTCGGCCGAGCTGGCCAGGCCGCTGTTCCTGATCGCCGAGTCCGATCTGAACGATCCTCGTACGACCACACCGCGCCCGCAGGGAGGTCTCGGGCTGCACGCCCAGTGGAACGACGACTTCCACCACGCGCTGCACACCGCGCTCACCGGCGAATCGCAGGGCTACTACGCCGACTTCGCCGCCGAGCCGATCGGCGCGGTGGCCAAGACGCTGACCCGCGCCTTCTTCCACGACGGTACGTATTCGAGCTTCCGGGGCCGGACGCACGGCCGCCCCGTCGACCCCGGCAGGACCTCGTCCCACCGCTTCCTCGGCTACGCCCAGACCCACGACCAGATCGGCAACCGGGCACTCGGCGACCGGTTGTCGGCGACCCTCTCCCCCGGTCTGCTGGCGTGCGCCGCGACGCTCGTACTGACCGGGCCCTGCACACCGATGCTCTTCATGGGCGAGGAGTGGGGCGCGCGCACGCCCTGGCAGTTCTTCACCGACCACCAGGACCCGGAGCTGGCGGAGGCCGTACGGAGCGGCAGACGGCGGGAGTTCGCGGCGCACGGCTGGGCTGCCGAGTCGATTCCCGACCCGCAGGACCCCGCCACACGCGACCGCTCGTGCCTGGACAGGACGGAGGCGACCCGCGAGCCGCACGCCCGCCTGCTCGCCTGGCACCGCGACCTGATCGCCCTGCGCCACAGCCATCCGGACCTGTCCGACCCGGACCTGGCGACGGTGAAGGTGGCGTACGACGAGGGCGCACGCTGGCTCGCCTACCGGCGCGGCGATCTGCGGATCGCACTGAACCTGTCCGAACGGCCGGCCGAGATCCCGCTGGGCGGCCGGGGCGGTCAGGTGCTGGTGTCCTGGGACAGTGTGGAGCCGCCAGGCCCGGACGGTGTGCTGCGGCTGCCGCCGGAGTCGTGCGCGGTGCTCGCGGGCGGCTGAACGGCTGGGCCGGGAGGGACGCCGCGAGACCTGCGGCGGGGTCGCCCGGGCGCCCGTCCACCGAGCTGACACCGACGGAGCAGCCGCTGAGTGCGGGGAGCCGGGGGTGGCGGCCGGTGTCGCGGTCCTGTTCACAGCGCCGCAACACCCGTTCCCACCATGCGGACAGCTGCCGTGATCTCTCGACAGACCGGCCCGAGCACTGCGATTCTCCCGCTATGCATCTCGTCAACCGTTCCCTGGTCACCGCTCTGTGCTCCGCCGTCGCCCTCTGCGCCGCCCTCACCGGCTGCTCCCCGCAGCCGGAGGAGAAGGCGTCCGGCAAGCGGGGCACGGCGGCGGCCTGCGCACCCGGCGGGCTTGCCACCGAAGTGGCGGGGAAGCTGACCGTCGGCACCGACAAGCCCGCGTACGCCCCCTGGTTCGCCGACGACGAGCCGTCCAACGGCAAGGGGTTCGAGTCCGCGGTGGCGTACGCCGTGGCCGAGCGGCTCGGCTACGGCCGCGACGCGGTCGTCTGGCAGACCGTGCCCTTCAACAGCTCGTTCGCGCCCGGCGCCAAGAAGTTCGACTTCGACCTCAACCAGGTCTCCATCAGCGAGTCGCGCAAGAAGGCCGTCGCCTTCTCCTCCGGCTACTACGACGTACGCCAGGCCGTCGTCGCCCTGAAGTCGTCGAAGGCCGCGCGGGCGACCGGCGTGGCCGACCTCAAGGACGCGAAGCTGGGCGCCCAAGTGGGCACCACCAGCCTCGACTTCATCAATGACCTGGTGAAGCCCACCCAGCGGGCCGCCGTCTACCAGAAGAACGACTTCGCCAAGTCGGCCCTGAAGAGCGGCCAGGTGGACGCCATCGTCGTGGACCTCCCCACCGCCTTCTACATCACGGGCGCCGAGGTGCCGGAGGCGAAGGTCGTCGGTCAGTTCCCCAACTCCACCGACAAGCCGGAGCAGTTCGGTCTCGTCCTCGACAGGGAGAGCACGCTCACTTCCTGCGTGAGCGGCGCCGTGGACGCTCTCCGCAAGGACGGCACCCTCGCCGCCCTGGAGAAGAAGTGGCTCTCCGACGCCGTCGACGCACCGGTACTCAAGTGACGCTGGACAAGACGCTCACCGGGCCCGGCGGCGACGACGGCTACGTCCCCTCGGAGCGCCGTATCGCCCGCGACCGCCACCGGCGCGCCCGCGCCCGGCGCGCGACGGCGATCGCCGCGGTCAGCACCCTCGTGACGGGCACGGTGCTGTTCGTCCTGATCACCAACTCCCCCGGCTGGGGCCGCACCAAGGAGACGTTCTTCAGCGCCCACTACGCGCGCGTGGCGTTCCCCCAGGTCATGGAGGGCCTGTGGCTCAATCTGCGGCTGCTGGCGGTGTGCGGCGCCGCCGTGCTCGCGCTCGGACTGCTGCTCGCCGTGGCGCGCACCCTGCGCGGGCCGGTGTTCTTCCCGGTACGGGCGCTGGCCACCGCGTACACGGACTTCTTCCGCGGACTGCCGCTCATCATCTGCCTGTTGATGGTGGTCTTCGGGGTGCCGGCGCTTCGCCTCCAGGGGGTCACCAACGATCCCGTACTGCTGGCCGGCACCGCCCTCGTACTGACCTACTCGGCGTACGTCGCTGAGGTCTTCCGGGCGGGCATCGAGTCCGTCCATCCCTCCCAGCGGGCCGCGGCCCGTTCCCTCGGGCTCAGCGGCGGGCAGGCGCTGCGCTTCGTCGTACTGCCGCAGGCGGTGCGCCGGGTGGTGCCGCCGCTCCTCAACGACCTCGTGTCGCTCCAGAAGGACACCGGTCTCGTATCGATCGCCGGCGCCGTCGACGCCGTGTACGCGGCGCAGATCATCGCCGGCAAGGACTTCAACTACACCCCGTACGTCGTCGCCGGTCTGGTCTTCGTCGCGCTGACCATCCCGATGACCCGGCTCACCGACTGGGTGACGGCCCGGATGGACCGGCGGCGGGCACAGGGAGGGATCGTATGAGCGCTCCGGCGGACGCCACACCGGGGACGACACCGGACGCCGCACTTGAGGCTCCCGTGCTGCGGATGGAAGCCGTCCGCAAGTCGTTCGGCACGTCACTGGTGCTGCGCGACGTGGACCTGGAGGTCGCCCCGCACACGGTGACCGCGCTCATCGGAGCCTCGGGGTCGGGCAAGTCGACCCTGTTGCGGTGCGTCAACCTCCTTGAGGAGGTGGACGACGGGGCCATCTGGCTCGACGGCGAGGAGATCACCGATCCGCGCACCGACACGAACGCGGTGCGCCGCCGGATCGGGGTGGTGTTCCAGGCGTACAACCTCTTCCCGCACCTCACCGTCCTGCAGAACATCACCCTCGCTCCCCGGCGCGTCCACGGGCTCTCCCGCACGGAGGCCGACGCGGGCGCCCGCGAACTGCTGGAGCGGCTCGGGCTCGGGGCGAAGGCCGGTGAGTACCCGGACCGGCTCAGCGGCGGACAGCAGCAGCGGGCGGCGATCGTACGGGCGCTGGCGGTACGCCCCCGGCTGCTGCTCCTGGACGAGATCACCGCCGCGCTGGACCCCGAGCTGGTCGGCGAGGTGCTCGGTCTCGTCCGCGAGGTGAAGGACGAGGGCATGACGATGGTCATCGCCACCCACGAGATGGCCTTCGCACGCGAGGTCGCCGACCAGGTCTGCTTCCTGGACGCCGGGGTGGTGCTGGAGCGCGGCACCCCGCAGGAGGTCTTCGGCGACCCCCGGGAGGAACGCACCCGGCGGTTCCTGCGGCGGATCGTGGAAGCGGGCCGGCTGTAAGGAGGCGGCGGGCCGGCGGCGCGTGCGGCAGGATGGATCGCGACGAGCCCGCCGGCCCCCAGGAGTACGACGATGACCGCTCGGAACGGCACAGCGTCGTGATGCTCACGCGGGTCGTCGCCGAAGGTGTCGCCCGGGGCGACATCACGCTCGCGTTCCGGCGCTGGGCGACCAGCAGGGTCTCCCCCGGCGGTACGTTCCTCTCCGTCGCCGGGGTGATCGTCATCGACGCCGTCGAACGCGTCGATCCGGCGACGATCACCGCCGAGGACGCCCACGCCGCCGGCGCCCGCCATGTCGCGGACGTGCGGGCGGCCCTGCGTGGCACCTCCCGTGATCCGGTCTTCCGGATCACCCTCTCCTACGGAGGACCGGACCCCCGGCACGCGATGGCGGCCGACACCGCCCTCGGCGCCGACGACGTCGCACACATCGGCGCGGCGCTGGACCGGCTCGACGGGCGAAGCACACGAGGCGCGTGGACACGCGAGACGCTGCGGCTGATCGAGGGCAACCCGGGCACACGGGCCGTGGATCTCGCGGCGTCGCTCGGCGTCGAGAAGGACACGCTCAAGCGCGACATCCGCAAACTGAAGGCCCTCGGTCTCACCCTCAGCCTCGACACCGGCTACGCGCTCTCCCCTCGGGGAGCCGCGTGGCTGCGCGCGCTCCAGGCGTAGCCGCGAAGTCCCGCCCGGCCCGAGACGCCGCGGTGACATCAGCCGCCGCCGCGGCGGGCGGTAACTCGCCGCGTCGTCAGTCGGCCGCATACGGCCGGGCCGTCCGTCATCCACCGCCTTGCGACGCACCGCACCAGCCACCGCGGGCCCCGCCCCGCGGGCGGAGGGCGCTACTTCGCGGACACGCCCTCGGCCCTGTCCGGTGCGGGCCGGTGCGCCCCGCCTGTCGTCCGCCGCCGTCCGCCGCCGTCCGCCGCGGTCCGAGCTGGCGTCCTGGACGCGCTGGATGGCCTCTTCGGACGCAGGCGGGCGGCAGGCGGGTGCGCTTCGGAGAGCGCCGCCGCACCGGCGCTCTCGAAGCCACGTATCGGCGAGCTCCCCGGCGCGCCTGAGGCCGTCCGCCGCCGACGCGCCGCCGACGCGCCGCCGGAAAACTCCTTGGCGTGGTGGTCCGAAACGGCGGAGACTCGTCCCATGGCTGACATGGGGTCGTTCCGCGAGGCGGTCATCGCGTGGGCGGCCGGTGGCCCCGGCGACCCGGGTGACCCCGCGCGCGAACTGGCCGCGAGGCTGTCCGTCCGGGCGGTCGTCCTGCTCGAAGGACCGAGTGACGCCGCCGCGGTCGACGCGCTGGCGGCGGGCCGGGGCCGGGACCTGGCGGCCGAAGGCATCTGCGTCCTGCCGATGGGCGGGGCGATGAGCGTCGGGCGATTCGCGCGGCTCCTCGGACCGTCCGGCCTCGGCCTGCGGCTCACCGGACTGTGCGACGAGCGCGAGCGTCGCTACTACACGCGCGGCTGGGAGCGGGCCGGTGCGGCACAGGACGGGTACTTCGTCTGCGCGGCGGATCTCGAAGACGAACTCATCCGCGCGCTGGGCGTGACGCGGGTGGCGGAGCTGGTCCGCGAGGAGGGCGACCTGCGTCCTCTGCAGACCTTCCTGCGCCAGCCCGCGCAACAGGGCCGCCCCTCGCAGCAGCAGTTGCGGCGCTTCCTCGGTACGAAGAAGGGGCGCAAGATCCACTACGGCCGTGTGCTCGTCGAGGCCCTCGACCCCGATCGCGTACCCGCCCCGCTCGACGACCTGCTGGCCATCCTCTGACCCCCTGGGCGCCGCGTGGGCCCGCCACCCGCCCCCAGCACTCGTCTCAGCCCCCCGTCAGTCCTCGTCAGCCCCCGTCAGTCCTCGTCCGGGCGCGACGGTGACACCAGGCGCTCCAGCAGTTCCTGGAAGTCGTCACCGACCACGATGCGCAGCCCGCCCGCCTCCGTGTTCCCCTGGTCCTTGTCGCTGAGCTGCGTCAGCGTGCCGTCGCGCCACCAGTAGACGTACGGGCTGATCGCGCCCGGCGTGTCCTCGAAACCCGACGCGGCGAACGACGCCATCGCGTTCAGCGACGGGATGACCGTGGCGTCACGTATTACGTGAAACGCGAGCTGGTGGCGGAACGGGAACGCCACCAGCGCCCCGTCCGTGCCGAGTTGGCGCCCGGTGACCTGGTGGACGACGCTGTCCAGCGCCAACACCCGGCTCGCGGTGTAGAACGAGTCGCCCATGACGACCTCGAACCGCATCCCCTCCGGGTCCTTGACCGTCTCCCGCCCCTCGACGGGCAGTTGGCGCAGATTGCCCAGCGCCTGCGCCCGCAACTCGTGCAGCGGGCCCAGCGGTTCCAGCGCCTCGTCGGTGAGCATCATGACGCTCTCCGGGAGGTCGAGCGCGAGGATCTCGTACAGTCCGGGGGCGACGGAGCGCGCGTACGCGAACGCCTGCGCGTCGAGGCTCTCGCCGCTGATCACCCGCGGGTAGAGCTGGGCCCGGATCTGCGCGGGCGACATCGTGTCGAGGGCCGAGGGTCCGTCCATGGTGCGCAGCACCATCCCGGCGTGCTGCCGGACGAGTTCGCCCCAGACACGGGCGCCCCGGTCGTCGTTGTGGCAGACGGCGGCGAGGTTGGCGAGCCCGAACTGGCGGCCCGCGCTGTCGGTCACCAGGTCCGAGTAGACGGTGACCTCCAGGCCCCGCTCGGCGAACGCCTCACGGACCTGGCTGCGGAAGTGCGCGGCCTCGGTGGTCGAGAAGAAGGTGAATTCCGGGTCGCGAGGCATCTCCCGCCCGTCCCGTTTCGGCCCACGTCTGAACAGCCCCACGTCGTCCGCCTCCCCATGATCGCGCTCGGCTTCGCGCCCCGGTCCCCGTTGCCCCTGTGATCGTCAATCCGCGTCGAACGTTCGATGGTAGGCCCTGAGCGGCGGCGGATGTCGGGGCGGGGGCGTACGACGGGGGTCAGCCGGTTCCGACGGAGACCGGCACGACCAGGTCAGCGCGGTGCCGGCCCCGTGCCACCAGTCGCGCGTTGGCCTCGTCGGAGTCCCTGACCCAGCGCTCGGCGTACGGCCGTTCCTTCCCGAAGCGCACATGCCGGTCGACCAGCCGGCGTACGCGCGTCACGGGGTCGAGTTCCAGGAACCACGCCTCGTCGATGAAGCCCCGGAGCGGCGCCCACACCCCGTCGTCGTGCAGCAGGTAGTTGCCCTCGGTGACGACCAGCGGGACGTCGGGCGCGACCGCGATGCTGCCCGCCACCGCCTCCTCCAGCGCCCGGTCGAACGCGGGCGCGTAGACGACGACCCCCGGCGCGGGTGCCCGCAGCCGGGCGAGCAGCGCGGCGTATCCGACGGCGTCGAAGGTGTCGGGCGCGCCCTTGCGGTCGGCGCGGCCGAGTCTGCGCAGCTCGGCCTGGGCGAGATGGAAGCCGTCCATGGGGACGAGTACGGCGCTCCCGCCGAGCGCCGCGACGAGTTCCGCCGCGAGGGTGGACTTCCCCGCGCCCGGCGCGCCCGCGATGCCCAGGATCCGGCGTTGGCCGGGGGCGGCGAGCCTGCGGGCGCGGCGGGTGAGTGCGTCGAGCTGCCGCGCGTCCATGGGCGCATTGTTCCATCCGGGCCCGCCCCGGCTCGAAGCCGTCCCGCCGCCTTGCCCAGCTGCGGTCATACGTATAACGTTTTCGCCATGCCTCATATCGCTCTGGTCACCCTCCTCGTACGCGACTACGACGAGGCCATCGCCTTCTACACCGGGCCCCTCGGCTTCGAACTGACCGAGGACACCGACCGGGGCGACGGCTCCCGCTGGGTGGTCGTACGGCCGCGCGGCGCCGCCGGCGCGCTCCTGCTGGCCCGCGCCTCCAGCGACGCCCAGCGGGCGGGCGTCGGCGCGCAGACGGGCGGCCGGGTGGGGTTCTTCCTCCACACGGAGGACTTCGCGGGGGACCACGCCCGGATGCTGGCCGCGGGCGTGCGCTTCCTGGAGGAGCCCCGGCACGAGCCGTACGGCTCCGTCGCGGTCTTCGAGGACCTGTACGGCAACCGCTGGGACCTGCTCCAGCCGGCCGCCCCGGAGCCCACGGCGCCGTAGCACCCACCGGTCTCAACTCGCCGCGGCGAGACCCTTCCGCAGGTCGTCGGCGTTCATCACGGGCTGGATCTCGATCTTCGCGCCGAGTTCCTCCAGGAGCGGCTCGGAGATGACCACCAGTTGCGAACTGTCCTTCATGTCGAAGACGAACGTGCAGGACCGCTCGCCCTCGCTGGGGCCGAAGTAGGTCGCCTCGGGCTTGAGCTGTTCCGTCATCGACTGCATGATCTTCGCCAGGGCGCCGTTCTTGATCGCCTTGTTGGCTACCTGGGTGTCGAACCGCGCTCTCAACATGACCCGCATGGCACTGGCTCCTTCCGCCCACCACGACCGGCGCGGTTGCGCCCACGCTCGCTGAGACCGGGGTGACGTCAGGCTCAGCGTCCCGGCGGGCGTTCGGCGCGGCAACATCTCACCGCCCATCCGGGCGGGCCACCGGCCGCGGCGGAGTCCGCGGCGCCCGTCAGTTCCCCGGCATCGGGAAGGCCACCGGGCTCCGCTTCCCGTCCCGGTTGACCGCCCGCACACCGAAGAAGACGTTGTCCTTGGACAGGTCCACCGTGTGCGTAGTCGCGAGGCCGACCTTGATCACATGCGTCCACTCCGGCTCCGTCGTCTCGCGCCACACCACCTCGTAGCCCGCCAGGTCGGGCTCCGTGCCCGGGGCCCACTTCAGCTCGGTGTCGTTGGTGAGGTTGCTCGTCACGATCCGCGCCTCGCGCGGGGTGCCCGGCGCCTGCGCCAGGGTCCACAGCACCGCGCCGTTCACCCGCGTCACGCGCGCGATGTAGTCGAAGTCGCAGAATTCGGGCAGGTCGCCGTACTGCTTGCCGTCCTCCACCCGTACGTCCTGGTGCTGGTGCGCGAAGTCTTCGGCCGGTTCGGTGAACCGGGCCGCCGGATAGCCCTGTTCGAGGAAGGGGATGTGGTCGCCGCCGCGCAGATAGCGGTCGCGCCGGTAGACCACGCGGACGTTCATGCCGGTCGCGTCGTTGTCCCCGACGTCGCCGACGAAGCGGGCGAGCTGCCGGGTGGCCGAGTCGTTCTCGCCGCCCACCGAGCGGCGGGTGTTGGCCTGAGCCGGGGTCTCGGACGTCGGTACGCCCTCCGCGAAGAGCCGCACCGTGTGCGGGTCGCGGGTGCCGTCGTCGGCGCGCGAGCTGCCGATGATGTCGTTGGTGAACATGCCCTGGACGTCGACGCCCGCCGCCTTGAACTGTGTTGCCGCGTACCGGGATCCGTAGAGTCCCTGCTCCTCGCCCGCGACCGCGACGAACACGATCGTCGCCGCCGGGCGCCGCTTCGCCAGCACCCGCGCCAGCTCCATCACGAGCGCGACACCTGACGCGTCGTCGTCGGCGCCGGGCGCGTCGCTGGTGGCGTCCATGACGTCGGTGACGCGCGAGTCGTAGTGCCCGGCGACGACGTACACCCGGTCGGGGGTGACCGAACCACGCAGCGTGGCAACGACGTTGGTGATCCTCGTCGCCACGGGGATGCGTGACGCGGGCTCCTGGATGTACGACTGGAGTTCGGCGGTCATCCTGCCGCCCGACACCGCCGCGTACGTCTTCATCTCCGCCAGGATCCAGTCACGAGCGGCGCCGATCCCGCGCTCGGGGTCGTCCTGAAGCGACAGCGTGTGCCGGGTCCCGAACGCGGCGAGCCGCCGCACGGTCGCCTCGATACGGTCCGCGTCGATCTCCTTGAGCAGCTTGCGCAACTCACGGTCGGGCACCTGGACGGTGGCGGCGGCCCCACCACCCCCGCCGGGCGCGGCAGCCGCCTGCCCGGCGGAGCCGATCAGGGGCACACCGGCGGCCGTCACGGCGGCCGAGGCGAGAACGGTCCTTCTACGCGGCATTCCAGCGGACTGCTCGGGCATGGAAAGTCCCTTCCGAAGCGATGAACGGCGACTTCATCGTCATGTACAGACCAACCCCACACAAGGCCGCGGCGCGGGACGGTCCGGAGGGCTCAGATCGCGTCGGGGGACAGCCGCGCCTTCAGCCGCTCGAACGCGGTCGGAACGGGTCGTCGCGAGAGGAATTCGCTGATCTTCAGGGCACAGTCCACCGCACCGGCCACGGACGTGTCGCACTCGACGTCGTACAGCCCGTGTGCGTGGACCTGATCGTATTGGCGGGCCGCGAGGCCCACCGGGCGATCGCCGCGTTCCCGCTCCCGGCGTTCCAGTTCCTCCAGCGGGCAGCGCACCCCCACCAGGACCACGTCCCTGGCCGGGAAGAGCGCGAGACAGTCCCGCAACCGCCACTCCTCGCTCAGTACGTGGTCCACCACCACGTTGTTGCCCGCCGCGGCCATTGCGGCGACAGCCCGGTGGAAGCCCATCCAGGTACGGCGCAGAAGCTGGGGCAGTTCGTCCGGGGAGACCTCACGGCGAGACCTCATCGCGTGGAAGGCGTCCACCGGCATATGGAAGTACGGCTCGTCCAACCGGTGCAGCAATTCCTTCGCGATGCTGGACTTCCCCGAACTCGACGTCCCGTTCAAGAAGATGATCCGCCCGGTTCGGGCGGGAACGGAACCGTCGCGGCCCACCGGCCGCGCGCTGCCAGGTACCGTAGGGCGTACCAATCTCGTGCACCTCCCTGCGGGCTGCGTGACACCCGAAGGAACTGGTGAAGGAAGCCCCATGACGACCAACCGAGGACGCAAAGACGTCATCCGTGACCGGATGAACGCTACCGGCGAGTCGTACAACGTCGCCGCCCGGAACCTCAAGGCCATGAAGGACATGGGCGCCACCCGCGAAGCCGCCCTCGTGCAGCGCTGGGTGCCCGCCGAGAGCTTTGATGTGCCCTGTCCCTGTGGCGGGACCTGTGAGCCGGGCGAGAAGTGCGATCACTGCCACGCCCGGCACCGGCATGTGAAGCGCTACCCGGGCAGCACCACCGAGGTCGAGACCTGGGCCGACCGGTACGAGTGCACCGGCTGTTCCTCCTCGTACACCCTGACCGTGCACCTCGCCGGGCGGCCCTGGGGGGTCGCCGAGACCGTGGTGGTCGGCGGGGCGGCGGAGCCGGTCGTACGGGCGCGGGTGCTGCCCGGGGTGATCCATCCGCTGCTGCGCCCGGAGACGGAAGCGGCGGCCACCGGAGGCGAGTGATCGCCCGCCGGGTGGCCGCCGAAGATCCCGCGCGAGCCGTCAGCCCTCGTCGGGGGTCAGCCGCAGTGAGATCGAGTTGATGCAGTAGCGCTGGTCGGTCGGCGTGCCGTAGCCCTCGCCCTCGAAGACGTGGCCCAGGTGCGACCCGCAGCGTGAGCAGCGGACCTCCACGCGGACCATGCCCATCGTGCGGTCCTCGATCAGCTCGACCGCGTCGCTGTCCTTCGGGTCGTAGAAGGACGGCCAGCCGCAGTGCGACTCGAACTTCGTGTCGGAGCGGAACAGCTCCGCGTCGCACGCGCGACAGGAGTAGACGCCGGTCGTCTTGGTGTCCGTGTACTCACCGACGAAGGCGGGCTCGGTGCCTGCCTTGCGCAGCACCGCGTACTCGGCCGGGGACAGCTCCTCGCGCCACTGCTCGTCGGGCTTGTCGATGTCGTACGCCATCAGATTCCTCTCTCACGCCTCAGTGGGACAGCCGGGCGAGGATCTCCGGACCAAGGTCCGTGACGTCGCCCGCCCCCATGGTGAGAACGAGATCACCGGGCTTCGCCATTCCCGCCACCGCCTCGGGCACCGCGCCCTGGTCGGATACGGCCCTGACGTCCGCGCCGGCCCGCTCCGCCGACTCGATGATCAGCGCGCTGGTGATGCCGGGGATCGGGTCCTCGCGGGCCGGGTAGATGTCCAGCACCACCGAGGCGTCGGCGAGGGCGAGGGCCTGGCCCATCTCCGTACCCAGCTCCTGCGTGCGCGAGAAGAGGTGCGGCTGGAAGACGACGAGGAGCCGGGAGCCGGGGGCGGCGGCGTCGCGCATCGCCTCCAGGTCGGCGGTCATCTCGGTGGGGTGGTGCGCGTACGAGTCGATGACCTGCACACCGTTCGCCTCGCCCTTGAGCTGGAGGCGGCGCTTGACGCCGGTGTACTTGCCGAGCGCGGAGGCGAGGTTGTGCGCGGGGATGCCGAGCGCGACGCCCGCCGCGAGGGCGGCCACGGCGTTGTGCGCGTAGTGGCGGCCGGGGACGGAGACCGTGAAGGTGAGGAAGCGGCCGGCCAGGACGACCGTGACCTCGCTGGTCAGACCGCGCGCGGTGACCTTGTGGACACGTACGTCGGCGTGCGCCGCCTCGCCGTACGTCACCACCTTGATCGTGGACAGGTCGCGGACCTTCGCGGTCAGCTCGACAGCGCCGGGCTGGTCGGCGGCGATCACCAGCGTGCCGCCGGGGACGATCTTGCCGACGAACGTCTCGAAGGACTCGTAGATCTCGTCCATGGAGGCGTAGTTGGCGTGGTGGTCCAGTTCGACGTTGAGGACGATCGCGACCTCGGGGTCGTACTTCTGGAAGCTCCGGTCGCTTTCATCCGCCTCGGCGACGAAGATGTCGCCTTCGCCGTGGCGGGCGTTGGTGCCGGGGCCCTCCAGGTCGCCGCCGATGGCGTACGACGGGTCGAGACCCAGCTCGGTCAGGGCGACGGCCAGCATGGAGGTCGTGGTCGTCTTGCCGTGCGTACCGGCGACGGCGATGGACCGCAGACCGCCGCCCATCAGGGCGGCGAGGGCGTCGGAGCGGTGCACGACCGGGACGGACAGCTCGGCGGCCCGTACCAGCTCCGGGTTGTCCGCCCGGATCGCGCTGGAGACGACCACGCACGAGGCGTCGTCGGCGAGGTGCTCGGCCGCGTGGCCGATGTGGACCGTGGCGCCGAGGGCGCGCAGGGCCTCGGCGGTGCCGGACTCCTTCGAGTCGCTGCCCGCGACCTTCGCTCCGCGCTGGGTGAGGATCTTGGCGATACCCGACATTCCGGCGCCGCCGATGCCGATGAAGTGCGGCCGTTCCATGGCGGTGGGGATACCGGGTGCCATACGTGTTCTCCCAGGGTGGTGCGGGTGAGGACGGGTGAGGACGGCGATGGAGCGGGCCCTCGCGGGCCGCCGGCCGGGTGCCGTCCGCGATCCCCCAGCCTATTCGCTTCGGCCCGCCCCCTCGGCCTTCCCCTCCTGTCTCT
>NZ_JARJHW010000075.1:0-32248 GCF_040560175.1 Streptomyces panacea | reverse complement strand
ACGAGATCCCCGAGGGCTACACCCCCACCGAACGCGACCTCCCGGTGATCAACGCCGGTGACACCGTGCGGGTCCGCGTCGAGACGGCCGAGAACCCCGCCGGCCCGGACAACCTCGGCCCGTTCTTCGTCGTCGGCGACGTCCACGGCTATCTCGACGAACTCGTCGCCGCCCTCGCCGAACAGGGCCTCATCGACAGCGAGGGCAGCTGGGCCGCCGGCAACGCCCGTCTCTGGTTCCTCGGCGACTTCACCGACCGGGGGCCCGACGGCGTCGGCGTCATCGACCTCGTCATGCGGCTCTCCGCCGAGGCCGCCGCCGCCGGCGGCTACTGCAAGGCCCTGATGGGCAATCACGAACTGCTGCTGCTCGGCGCCAGGCGCTTCGGCGACACCCCCGTCAACTCCGGGGCCGGCACCGCCACCTTCCAGGCCGCCTGGTTGCTCAACGGCGGTCAGAAGACCGACATGGAACGCCTCCAGGACGTCCATCTCCAGTGGATGTCCCGGCTCGACGCCCTCGTCGAGGAGGACGGGCATCTGCTGATGCACTCCGACACGACCGCGTATCTCGACTACGGCAGCACCATCGAGGACGTCAACGACAACGTCCGCGCCATCCTCACCCGCAACGACGCGGACGAGTGCTGGGACATCTTCCGCAAGCTCACCAAGCGCTTCGCGTTCCGCGACAAGGGCGGCCCGGAGGCGGCCAGGGAGCTGATGGCGGCGTACGGCGGGCGGCGCATCGTCCACGGCCACAGCCCGATTCCGTATCTGCTCGGCGACGTCGGCACCGAGGACGCCGCGGACGGCGAGGAGAGCTCCGGACCCGTGGTCGACGGGCCGCATGTGTACGCGGACGGGCTCGCCATCGCCATGGACGGCGGAGTGACCATGGCCGGAAAGCTTCTGGTCGTACAGCTCCCCCTGCATAACTGAGCAGAGTGGGGGCAGGTGATTTCGGTGAACCCCCTGTCACCCCGTGCCTCAACCGCTCTACCATCGGCTCATCCGTAGCAGGCTCTCCTCCGTTGTCGCCAATTGTCCGCTCCGAGCGGGTAATTCGGCCCTACGGAGCATCGGGGGACGCACATGAACAGCGCTCCGCATCTGCTGAACGAGGATCGCGCCGATTTCGAGCGGATTCTCGACGAGACGCTGCGCCATGCGCACGAACGTCCGGATCTGGCCGATGTCGGACAGCGGCTCAATAACGAACAGCTGCGCACCATGGCTCTCAACGCGACGTCTCTGATAACCGCCACCGCCTCGACCGAGTACGAGCACTACGCGAAGGTCCGGGAGGAATTCCGTACCCCGGCCTCGCCGACGGACGGCTCCGTGCTGACCCCGGCGGCGCACGGTCCCGGCGAGACCGGCGCGGGTCTCGCCGCCGTCGTCGCCGTCCTGGTGCCGGCCCTCGCGGGCGCGGCGGCCGTGGTCTTCCTGCTCGTCGGCTCGGTGCTGAGAGTGCTCAGCCCGGTGCCCGCCTTCTCCGGCACGCTGCTGACCGTCGGCTGGTTCTTCTGCGCCGTGACGGCCGCCGGCCTGGCCGTCGCCGGGGCCGGTCTGCTGATCACGGCCCTGCGCAACGCCTCGACGCAGGTCCCGGCCGGTGAGACGGACGGCTCCTGGCCCGACGAGGTGTCACGGGCCCGCGAGGCGTGGCGCGTCGCCCTCCTGGAGCGCGGCATCCTGCCGTTCCTGCGCGAAGCCCTGGCCGCGCCCGACGTGCGGCCGGCGCCGAAGGCCCGCCCCGCCCAGCATCTGCCGAAGATGGGCTACAGCCGCCCGAACTTCTCCAGCCCCGGCGACGGCGCGACGGCGGGGCAGCGCCCGACGTTCTCCAGCCCGGACTTCTCCAGTCCCGACTACGGCGGGCCCGAGCACCAGCCGGAGTGAGCCGGGTGGGCGGCGGCGGCCCGTGGCGGCGCGGGGATCACGGCTGCGGGTACGGGGCGATGATCCCGGCGTCCATCGCCCGGCGGATCGCGTCCACGCGCGACACCGCGCCGAGCTTCCGGTAGGCGTTCGTCAGATGCCGCTTGACGGTGGTCTCGGCCAGGAACAGCGCGGCGGCGATCTCCGCGTTGCTGCGCGCCCGCGCGACGTACCCCAGCACCTCGACCTCGCGCGCCGACAGGAGCCGGTCGGCGGCGGGCTCGCCGAACCGCTTGATCATGTTCCGGGTGACCGAGAGGTGGATCCGCTCCGGCTCGCGGATCACCGAGTGGATCAGGGTGACCAACTCCCGGCTGGAGACGGACTTCAGCAGGTAGGCGGTGGCGCCGTCGTCCAGTACGTCCCTGAGCAGCACGGGGTCGTCGCGCATCGTCAGCACGACGCAGCGGGTCTCGGGGCAGTGCCTGCCGATCTCCCGTACGGTCTCCCGGATGCCGGGGCCCGGCATCTGTACGTCCAGTACGGCGATGCCCGGCCGGTGTTGGCGTACCAGCGCCACGGCTTCGGTCCCGCTCGCGCCCTGGGCGACGACTTCCAGCCAGTCCTCCAGGGAGAGGAGATCGGCCAGCAACTCCCGGAAGAGGGTGTGGTCGTCGGCCACGACAACCCCGGTGACGCCCGCCTTGGATCCCTTGACTCCCTTGACTCCCTCGGCCCTGCGGACGTCAGCCATGCCGACGCCAGTTGATCAGCGGGATGGACACGTTCACCGTCGTTCCCCCGCCGACCGAGCTGTGGATGCTGGGGTTTCCGCCGAGCAGTTCGGTCCGCTCGCGGATCGAGATCAGTCCGCCTCGCCGGGACTTGGCGATGCCGGCCACGTCGAAGCCCGCGCCGTCGTCGATGACGGACGCCTGGACCAGGGTCTCCGTCACCCTGATCGTGATCCACAGTTCGTCGGGGTCGGAGTGCCGCAGCGCGTTTCTGGCCGCCTCGCGAATGATGAAGTAGAGCTCCTCCGCCGCTGCCGCCGGTATCTCGTCGACATTCCCCGTGACGGTCAGCTCCGCCCTGACCCCGTCCGGGACAGTGGTGTCGATGAACTTGGCGAGGGCACGTTCCATATTGGTGTCGGAGACCGACTCCCGCAGCTCACCTGAGAGATCGCCGATTTCCCGCAGTGCCACCCGGAGCGCTTCCTCGGCCGATTTCAGCTTCGACCGTACGACGGCGCTCTCGCTCTGGATCAGCGGTTCGCACAGCTCCAGTTCGAGCATGGCCACCAGGACTTCGTGGGCGACCCGGTCGTGCAGTTCCCTGGCCAGCCGGTGACGTTCGTCGAGATGGGAACTGTGCAGTTTCTCGCGGAGGAATTTGATGTAGCCGACACAGCCGAGCGCGATCTGTGTCATCACCGCGTCGTTCAAGGTCAGCGCGGTGTCGAGGAATTCATCGGGTGAGGGCGCGGCCGGCAGGAATTCGCGTACGATGACGGGCAGCGCCGTTTCGTAGAACAATTCGGCGGCGCGCACCGTCTCGGTCGGATGGATACCGCGCGAGGCCCGTGTCCTGCTAAATTCGGCCGCGGCCCGCAGGGATTCCTCGCTCGGTGTGGTCTTGGCGCGGAATCCGGTCCGCGCGCCCCGGGCGATATCGTCAAGCAGTAACTCGACCTGATTGACGAGTAACGCGCTGATTTCAGGTTCTTCGAGGAGCGGGCTGTCCAGTGCCCGCAATTGCTGGAAGAATGGTTCGACAATGTTCGTGCGAACTTGTTCGGGCAGTCCGGTTATCCCGGCATGCCCTTCCCGGTCGATCGCCACGGCAGCCCCCCGCCATTATCCCGCAGCCTCCCACGTGATATTTAGGGAGTATACGTGGCCAAGGGGGCCCTTCAAGAAAGAATATTCGTCACTAATTCTGCCAAACACCCACATTTCCGCTGCAAGTCACTGTTAAGAGTTCGGTCAAGTGCCACGGGCTCATGATCCGTGCGGCAGATCGACGGTCAGCCGATAGCCGCACGAGCCGGTATGGGCCATCTGACAGAGCCCGACATCCGGATCGATGTCGTCCGGCAGATCCATCGCCTTCAGCCAGCCGGTCAGCCGTTCGCCGGGACCGCAGTGGTAGACCTTGTCGATTCCCGCTTTCTTGACCCCCTTGTAGGCGAAGCACGTGATGACCTTGAGGTCGTGCGTGCCGTTGTCGAACGACTCCTCCGCCTCGAAAAGCGAACCGAGATAGAGATCCACGGCCGCCCGGAACAGCCGGCGGTACTGCTCGACGGTCTCGACCTTCTCGATGCCGAGACCGCGCATCAGCCGCACCATCTCCTGGCGCCCGAACTCGCGCACCACCGCGATGTTGGCCTCGTTCGCGCCGTCGATGCCGCCCGACAGCGCGGTCTGGTAGTACCAGAGCCCGTCGGTGGCCATCCACGAGCGGCGCAGCAGCTCCTCGCGCTGCGTCGCCGTGAGTTCGGGAGTGGGGTCCGCGCTCATGAGGTCACCTTCTGTTCGTCCGCCCGGTTCTGTCCGCCCGTCCGGCCCGTCCGGCGTGCGGGGTCGGCGCCGGCCGCGGCCAGCACCTCCTCCACGCCGTGCCGTTGCAGCTTTCCGCTGGAGGTACGCGGGAGCCGCCCCCTGCGTACGAGAACGATGTCCCGCGGCGTGAGGCCGAGCGAGTCCGACACGGCGTACCGCAGCCGGGCGATCAGCTCCTCGCGGGCCGCGGCCTCGGACTCCTTGGTCTCCGCGACCAGCACCAGTCCCTCGCTCAACGCGCCCTCGCCGTCGGGGAACGCCACTCCCGCCGCGAGGACCGCGCCGTTCGCGACCCCGGTGACCCGGCCCGCGACGGACTCGATGTCGCTCGCGTAGTAGTTCTGGCCGAAGACGATGATCACCTCCTTCTTCCGCCCGGCGATGAACAGTTCGCCGTCCTGCCGGAAGCCCAGATCGCCGGTGGAGACCCAGCCACCGGCGTGGACGGTGGCCCGGGTCGCCCGCTCATCGTCCTCGTAGCCGCGCGTCACCGAGTCGCCGCGGATCTGGATCTCGCCGACCAGCGAGGCGTCGGTCAGCGCCGTGCCGTCCTCGTCGACCAGCCTGACCTCGGTGTCCGCCACCGGGAAGCCGACCGAGACGATCTCCCGGCCCCCGTCGGCGCTGTCCGGCACCGACTCCACCACGCCCCGCGAGAGCGCGTCGCGCCGTACCCACGTACCGCGCACCGCCCGGCCCGTCGGCGCGAACGTCACCGCGAGGCTGCCCTCCGCCAGGCCGTACACCGGCAGGAAGGCGTCGGCGCGGAAGCCCGCCGGGGCGAAGTGCGCCGAGAACCGGCGCAGTGTGTCGGGGTCGATCAGCTCCGCCCCGTTGAGCGCGAACCGCCAGCGCGACAGGTCGAGTTCGGGCACGCGCTCGGCCGGGACGCGCCGCAGGGCGTACAGATAGCCGGAGTTGGGCGCCGTCGTCGCGGTCACCCCGTGCCGGCTGATGATCCGCAGCCACCGGCCGGGATCCCGGAGGAAGTCCTCGGGCGGCAGCAGATACGTCTCGGCGTCGGTCAGCGCAGGCGCGAGGAACGCGCCGATCAGGCCCATGTCGTGGAAGAGCGGCAGCCAGTTGCAGCTCACGTCCGTGTCGTCGATGCCCAGCCCCCCGGCGATCGCACCGACGTTGGCGAGCAGATTGGCGTGGCTCAGTACGACGCCCTTCGGGCTCTCGCTGGTGCCCGAGGTGTACTGGACGAGCGCCGGGTCACCGGCCGCCACGTCCACGTACACCGGCGACGTCGCGCGCGTCAGCGCCACGTCGAGGATCCGGAACTCACCGTCGACGCCGCCGAGCGCCGGCTCCAGCAGCCCGCCCAGCATCTTGTCGGAGAGCACGACGCGCACCTTCGACTGACGCATCACCAGCACGATCCGCTTCAGATGGATGTCGAGCGAGGCGAAACGCACCGGCGGCGGTACGGGCACCGGCACCGCGCCGGCGGCGAGCACGCCGAGGAACGCCCGGGCGAAGTCGATGGAGGTGGGGAGCGCGACAGCGACCCGCTCCCCCCGTACGACCCCGCGCTCCAGCAGTCCGCAGGCCAGCTGCCCGGCCTCGGCGTGGAGCTGGTCGAAGGTGACGCGCTCGGCCTCCTCGTCCCCGCGGAACAGGCGCATACCGTGGCCGGTGCCACGGGCGGCGACGGCGGCGAACGCGTCGACCAGGCTCACGCCGCCGCCGGCGCCACCGCCGCCGCCCGTGCTCATGCCGAGGTCTTCTGCCGGCACAGGTCCGCCACCACGTCCTGGAACTCGCCGATCGTCTGGACCCGGAAGGTGACCTCGTCCTCTATCTCGATGTCGAACGCCTTCTCGGTGTTGAGGACGATCTGGAGCACGCGCATCGAGTCGACGTTGGGGAGGGACCGGAAGTGCTGGTCGGGCGTCAGTCCCTCGGCGGGGATGTCGAGTTCGTCGGCGACGATCCGGCGGATCTTCTCGCGGACGGCCTCGTCGGTGACCGCGGTGACCGAGTTGTCGGTGGTCGCGGTGGTCGCGGTGGTGTCGGTGGTTTCCATATGTGGTCAATCCCCCTGGATGGCGGTTCTGTTGGAGGCACGGAGCACGTCGACGAGTCCGGTCGGCAGCCGTGTGCCGTACGTGCCGAGCACTTCGTCCGTGAGCAGGTGGAACGTGCCGTCGGCGGCGGCCACGAGATCGCCGCCCGGCAGCCGGATCTCCCCGGAGGCACGTACCGAGAGGGCGTCGCGCTTGGTGATCTCGGCGTGGGCCGTGTACTCGGCGCCGGTCTCCATGGGCCTGCCGTAGCGGATGCGCAGGCCGGTGGTGAAGGCGGAGATCCGGTCGGACCGGTACACGGCCTGGGCCAGCGTCTCGTCCAGGATCGCGGCGACGATCCCCCCGTGGATGACGCCGGGGAACGACTCGTAGTCGGCGCCGAGCTTGATCCGGGTGCCGAATCCGTTGCCCTCCTCCTCGAAGACCAGCCGCAGGCCGATGGGGTTGTGCGGAGCGCAGCCGAAGCAGTTGGCGGTGTCGGTCGCCGTCTCGCTGCCGCTGGCGCGGTCGTTGAACGCTGACTCGGGCAAACCCCGCTCCTCAGGTCGTGGACTGTCGCTGTGGGCGCCGGATCAGATGAGCGAGCGGAGCTTGCGCTTGAGGTCCCTCGACGACTCGATCGAGTCGTCCTCGACCAGGCGTCGCACCATCGACAGCACCTTGCCGTCGGCGGCGTCGGTGGCGCCGTCCTGGATCGTCTCGATGCGCCGGACGCCCTTCGCCGACGTCGAGTGCGGGTAGAAGTGCCCGGCCGGGTGCTTGAGTCCGTCGCTGCGGTCCGCCAGCCAGACGTACGCCATCTTGAGCGCGGCGATCTGGCTCTCCCGGTTGCCGTCGCACAGTTCCTGCGTGAAGACGTAGAACGCGCGGGCGTGCCGGGACTCGTCACGGCCGAGGAGCTTCCAGATGCCCCTGACCACGGGCTCCTTGGTCTCGGCGGCGAGCGCGCGGTAGAGCTCGGCGGCGCGTGCCTCGGAGATGATGTTCATCATCAGGGTGCCGACGCGGGTGTCGCCCATCGGGTACGGCTCGCGCTTGTAGAGCGCGTGCTTGGAGCGGA
The DNA here is from genome assembly GCF_040560175.1 of Streptomyces panacea. NCBI lineage: Bacteria > Bacillati > Actinomycetota > Actinomycetes > Kitasatosporales > Streptomycetaceae > Streptomyces > Streptomyces panacea. The sequence continues at coordinate 24,705 of NZ_JARJHW010000075.1, read as the reverse complement.
CCTTGACGCCCAGCTTCTCCAGGCAGCGCGCCTGTACGAGCGAGTGCCGCGCTTCCTCGGCGCCCCAGCTCAGCGCCCAGGACGAGAAGCTGGTCTCGCCCTCCCACTCGCGCAGGAAGTTGTGCGCGCCCGGCAGGGTGCCGAACTCGATGATCGCCGCCTCGGTGAGGAAGTCGACCTCCTCGGCGCTCATCAGCTCGGGGTTGAGCTTGTCGAGTTCCAGCTCACGCCAGTCCCAGCGGGTGGTCTCGAACCAGTCGAAGATCTTGTTCCACGTCATGTCGAGGTAGAAGTCGGTGTAGAGCGGGTCGAGGATCAGCGAGCCGTGGGCCCGCATGCCTATCTCCACGGTGTCGGCGAATCCGAACCCGTCGAAGGCGGCCGGGGCGATGATGTCCTCGACGTCGTGCACCTCGGCCCAGCCGGGTACTTGGCCGCCGGCGCCTTCGCCGACCACGTACACCCGGGTCTTGGCGAAGCCGCGCATGCCGCGCAGGCTCCGGACCGCGGCCGGTGCCGCCGAGCCGCTGCCGCCGATGAAGGCGACGGCCAGGTCGGTGCCCGGTTCGAGGTCGTTCAGATAGCGCTCGAAGGTGTCGGGGGTGGTCCGGTCGAGGCCGATCTCGCCGAAGCGGGCGAGGGAGAGCTGCGGGCCGAGGGCGAGCGCGGGCAGACAGTCGACGAAGACGACGCGCGTCCTGCTCGTGCTCACCGGGTTGTCGGTGCCCGCGGCACCGTTGGTGCCCGTGCCGAGGTTGATGCTTGTGCTCATGACGTTTCCTCTCGAAGGGAGATGGTTACGTGCTCGCCGGGGCCCGGGAGCCGCGGGCGGCAGGACGCGAGGTCATGCCGAACGCGGTCGCGGCACCGGCCATCATGAAGATTCCGATCGCGATCCAGGCGTGGACGAACGCCTCATGGGTCGCGTCGTAGGTGAGCGGAGTGCCGAGGATCGCGACCAGCAGGCTGATCCCCAGCACGCTGCCGATCTGCCGGCTCATGTTGACCACCGCGCTGCCCGTGGAGAACCGGGCCGCCGGCAGGTCGGTCGTCGCGGTCGCGAGGATCGTGGGGAGCGCGAGGCCCACCCCGACGCCGCCCACCAGCCAGCCGGGCAGCAACTCGCTCGCGTAGTGCGGGCTCTGATCGGTGCTCATCGCCATCAGCGACACCCCGGCCGTGCACAGCAGACAGCCGGCGGCGACCATCCGGCCCGCCGGGACGCGCGCCGCCAGCTTCGCGGCGACGATCGCGGCCAGCGGGACCATCAGCGGGCCCGGGGCGATCCCGAGTCCCGTACGCAGCGCGGAGTAGTGCCACACCTGTTGCATCCACAGGATCGCGGTGAGCAGATTCGCGGCGAACGCCGCGCTGAAGGCGATCGCCGTCACGTTGGACCAGACGAAGGCCCGCACCCGGAGCAGCGCCGGTTCGATCACCGGGGATGCGTGGCGCAGCGACCGGAACCAGAACACCGCGATCCCGAGGACCGCACCGGCCAGCACGGCGGACGTCCGGGCCGCGGACCAGTCGTTGATCTTCACCAGGCCCAGTGCCAGCAGCCCGATCGACCCCGTCAGCAGGGCGGCTCCCGGCAGGTCGGGAAGCCGGGTCACCGTCGTCTCCTTGGAGTCGGGCACGATGCGTACGGCCACGACCAGCGCGAGGACGCCGATGGGGATGTTCACCAGGAAGATCCAGCGCCACGACGCGCTGACGAGCAGACCGCCGAAGACCGGCCCGGCCGCCGCCGCGAGCGCGGCGCTCGCCGACCAGATCCGTACGGCGCCGGCCCGCCGCTCCGGCGGGAAGGCCGAGAGCAGCAGACCGAGGCTGGCGGGGGTCAGCGCCGCGGCGCCGACCGCCTGGAGCACCCGGAAGGCGACCAGTTGCCACAGTGACGTCGAGACGGCGCAGGCGGCGGACGCCAGGGTGAAGAGGGCGACGCCGAGGAGGAATCCGGCCTTGCGGCCGTAGCGGTCGGAGAGCCGCCCCAGGGGCACCAGGAGTGCGGCGAAGACGATCGCGTAGGCGTTGAGGACCCAGGAGAGGTCCGCGAGGGAGGCGCCGTCGAACTCGCGGCCGATGGCGTCGAAGCCGACGTTCACGATGAAGAGGTCGAGCCCGGCCATGAAGGCGGCCAACGACAGGATCCCGAGCAGCAGCCCGGAGTGCGGCGGCGATGACGACGGCGGTGCCGATGCCGATGGCAGGGGGGCGGGCGTTGGTTGTCCGGTGCCGGCTTCTGTGGCCAATGCGGTCAATCCCTCTGGGCGATGGGAGTGTCGGTGGAGTGCTCCGCCACCTGCCGTCTACGGGATTCATCCGATACGTTCGCCACTTCCCGGTACAAGGGATTCCGGCCCGTGCCCACCTTTCCCGGTCCCGACCACCACTTTGGTGGGAGTCCCGGCTACGACCTACGAAGTACGGGCGCGGCGTGACAGAGGCCCCCGACCGGTCCGGTCGGGGGCCCGCGCTGTCCGTACGGCCGGTCAGTCCACCAGCGGCAGATAGACCCGGTTGCCGCTCGCCGCGAACTCCTTCGACTTGGCCGCCATGCCCGCCTCGATCTCGTCCTGCGAACCGCCGTGCTCACGCCGGATGTCGTGCGAGATCTTCATCGAACAGAGCATCACCAGATGCTCCACACCGTTTAGCGTGGTCGCATCGGCTCGACCACCGGACAGGGGGAGGCTCCCGATGGAGAAGCGCGAAGAGATCATCAGCAAGTTGCGAGGAGTTCCCGAAGGGCTGCCGTCCGTCGAGGACGTCCGCGCGATGCTCTCCGCAGACCTGTCCCTGAAGTGCGTGGTCTGCTACGCCCGCATCTCATTCGACGGCCGTGTGAAGGACGCTCACGGCATCGAGGACCAGCACCGGGACATGGTGACTCACGCCCGCAGACTCGGGTGGCTTGTGGTCTACCGGTACACGGACAACGACAAGAGCGCCAGCAAAGAGAGCGTCGTCCGTGACGATTTCGAGCAGCTGATCAAAGACCTGGGGACCGGGACCACGCCGGAGGGCTACCCGATCCACGGCGTGATGGCGGTCAACGATGACCGCCTCTACCGGCGTCCAAGCGACTGGGAGCGCTACCTCAAGGCGTTCACCTCGCAGGAAGGCCGTGTGTACCACGACTCGAACGGCACTCAGGACCTGTACGCCGAGGGGTTCGAGATCAAGGGACTGGTGGGTGTCGCCATGTCCCTGAGCGAGACGCGGAAGAAGCAGCGCCGCACCAGGAACAGCCATCGCAGCCGCGCCATCCGAGGTCAGTCTGTTGCCGCATGGCGTCCCTTCGGCTGGGACGACGACAAGATCACGCTCCGACCGGAGGAGGCCGCCGCGATCCGCAAGGCGGTACATGACGTGATCGCCGGAGCGTCCATTTCCGAGATCACCGCCCAGTGGAAGGAAGCCGAGTTCATCACGAGTCGCGGCAATCCCTTCCAGTACCAGACCGTCAAGCAGATCCTCAAGAACGCTCGCCTGTGCGGCTACCGGGAGATCAAGGGCGAGTTGGTCCGGGACGGCGACGACCAGCCGATCACGGGCGAGTGGGAGTCGATCATCACGCCGAAGGAGTGGTATGCGGTCACGGCCGAGATTCGGGGGCGAGGCCATGGAGCCGGTGTGCCGCGCGGGGGCTTGGTCCACAAGTACCTGCTCACCGGGATTCTCAGGTGCGGCAACGTGCTTGAGTCCGGAACCACCTGCAACAACAAGATGATCGGCATCAAGGCCAACGACTGGTTGAAGTACCAGCACGCCTACATGTGCAAGAAGACCGTGGACAGTGGGTGCAACAAGACCTACAAGCGCGGCGACAAGACAGACCGGCACATCGAGCGGCTGGTGATCGCCAAGCTGAAGGCGGAGGCCGAGGCCGCCACGCGGGAGGTACCCGAGTGGGACAAGGCCGATGATCTGGAACGCGCCGTGCAGAGCCGCAAAGCGCTGGAAAAGCGCTGGCAGGACGGGGTGGTGGAGGACGAGATGTTCTTCAGGAACCTCCCCGCACTAGAGACGCGCGTCAAGGAACTCCGTGCGGACCAGGCCAAACATCTGGCGATGAAGGCCGCAGCCGAGGCCGCACGCGAGGACATCGCCCAGTCCTGGGAATCCAAGACGCTCGCCCAGAGGCGGGAACTCATCAAGAAGGCCGTCCACGCGATCGTCGCGATCCCTGGGGGCAAGGGAAACAAAGCCTTCGACGTGGAACTCCTCAAGCCCGTGTGGCGCTCCGACGGGTGAGCCGCACTCCCAGAATCTCCCCCATCCTGTGTAACTGATCGTCCGAGAGCGGCGGTGACTCGCGTACGTGGCGCTCGATCCACGCCGTCACCGCCGCTTCCTCGTCTGTCTCACGTTTCTGTTCTGTGCGTCTCGCCGTCGATCGGTTCATGTCGCGGCGCCACCCGCAGACTCCGATTCCGCGCGAGCGATCTCGCGGTTCTGGGCCTGGTCCTCAGCGACCCCAGCGGCGATGAGGGCAGCGCCGGAGGTGTGCCCTGAGCCGACGTATCGCCAGTGGGCATCGGTGATCGCGTCGGGTTCGTCGGCGTAATCGGGTGCGGCCCGTTCGTGGTCGGCGCGTTCGGCGCGCAGGGCCCCGTAAGTGGTCGAGTAGGCAAGGGACTTGGTGAGGATGTGGCCCCGGTATCCGAGGGTGTGGGCCCAGGCGCGCAGGCGCAGCGGTTCCAGTTCCGGGAGGCCGCCGAGTCGCCAGCACGCGGCCATGAGGGTGCGTACGTGAGCCGACAGCCGAGCCGCAGCGATGTCGGTGGGGCTGGTGATCGGGTGGTCGAGGCCGGCGGAGGTGTCGGCGGCTCCCTTGGTGACGTACTTGGCGACGTACGCGGCTACGGCGTCGTCGGCCAGGCCCTCGCGACCGTCGAAGGCGCGGAGCGGCCGGGCGTCGAGCTGGTCGCCCCAGCGCAGTTCGTGCTCTCCCAGGGCGCGGCTGTACGGAGTGTGGAGTCGTACGGCCGCCGCAGCGGTGTGCACCACGGCGGCGAGGACTTCGGCGGTAGCCCAGGCAGGGGGCGGGGTATCGGGCCCGTGTGCGCCGTCGAGTCGGACCACGGCGTGGACGTGGACGGCCGCGCGCTTTTGGTACTCGGCGACTTTGGCGTAGGAGATGCGCACGGTGCGCCGCAGGCCGCTGCGGGTGTGACCGGTGCGAGCGGCGAGGTGGTGGTAGAGGTTGTCTGTGAACGCCTTCCACAGCCGTCCGGCGTGCGCGTGCCACAGGACGTGGGCCGGGTAGTCGTAGCAGCCGGGACAGAGCGGTTGCCCGACGAGCGGATCGGTCGGGTCATGGGTGGCCGGGCAGCCGGGTGAGCGTCCGTGCTCGCAACGGTCAACGTGACGGCGGGGTCTGCATCGTTCGCTGTCTGCGGTGGCGCGGTGGACGGCGCCGAAGGAGGGGGCCGTCAGGGTGAGGAACAGTCGGGGCCGTTGCTGTACGTCCGCTGGTACGGACTTGCCGCCGACGAGTCCGGCGCGGACCAGGTGGAAGGTGTCGCCCGCGTGGAGGCGGGAGCAGGGGGCGCAGACGGTCGCGCGGCGGTTGCGGCAGCGGATCAGCAGCCGTTCAGCGGGTTCTGTGGCGGTGTCGTAGTGGTGCAGGACTTCGCCGGTGCCGGTGTCGCGGGTGGTGGTGGAGCCGGTGAGATGGATCGGGTGGGCGCAGCCGCCGGTAGACCTCACTTGTTCCAGCCACCGGCCGAACCGGGGGTCTTGGACGAGGTGGATCAGGTCTTGGTCGACTTCGGAGAGCTGACGCAGACGCGCCGAGCGGTCAAGCACGGCGCGTCTGTCAGCCGAGGGATTCTCTGCGGGGATGGTGGCGACCTCCCGGGGTGGGCCGCCGTAGCGGCACGGATGGTTTGGGGTGGGTGGGATTCGTCCATGGAGATCACTCCCGGTTCGTCAGTGGGTGGTGGTCGGTGGATCAGCGGATGGTGCCGGTGCCCCGGCAGCAGCGGCAGCGCCGCCGGTGGCCGGAGCGGGTCTTGCGGTAGCGCTCGCCCTTGCAGATCGGGCAGCGGACACGACGCATGGGCATCTTTCGGTGTCTCCCTGGTTGTCTAGGAGTGAGTGAAGGCGGACAGGAACCAGTTCACGAGGCCGTCCGCCGTGAAGATGACCGGTGTCTGACCGAGGTACATGCCGAACAGGGCGATCAGTACCGCTTCCCACCACCGCACCTCGCGGGAGCGGACGAGAAGCACGGTGACGAGCCCGAAGACGAGCATCAGCGGCAGAGCCGTCGACTCGCTCATGCGTCATCACCCCCGTCGGCCGAGTTCCCCAGGTACGGCAGGTACGGGGTCAGGTCCGCGAACTCCGCCGCTGTGGACTGCACTTCCGCCGTCGTCGTCAGATGGGACCGGCCCCGCATCCAACCGCTCAGATCGCCCGTCGTCACGGCAACGCCCTGTTCCATCTCACCGATCGACTGAGCGACCACCACGGCGTCCTTGTTGAGATCGCCGAGCGCCATTTCCGCCGTGCCGGGATCGTTGACACGATGGCAAATACGGCCGCCCAACTGGGCCCGTAGGGCAGTGACTCCGGGCCCGAGATCGGAGCCGACCCGCTGGCCGGCCACCACCAAGTGGACGCCGAGTGCCGCACCGAGCTGGGCCAACCGCAGGAGGTAGGTCGAGCACTGCTCGGCCTCTGCCCGCTGCTCCTTGCTGCCGTTGGTCAGGTACAGCTCTGCCAGTTCGTCGACGATCACGACGACCGGTACCGGTCGCTGCTTGTCGGGCAGGTCCCATATCGAGCGGGCACCCGCCTGGCGGCACAGGCGCATGCGCTCTTGCATGTCGGTGACCAGGGCGCCGAGGACGGTGACCGCCTCGCTGCGGCAGGTGGCCAGGGCGGAGAGCCGCTGTTCGACCAGCCCCAGTTCGATGCCGCCCTTGCAGTCGATGCCGACCAGGGCGACGGGCTGTGGGGCGAGTTGGGTGATCAGTCGGGCGATCAGCGTGGACTTACCGGACTGTGTCGCGCCGACGATCAGCCAGTGCGGCACGCGCCGGAAGTCCATCACCCACGCACGGCCCGTCTCCAGCGCTCCGACCACCGCCGACAGCAGCACCGCCGACTCTCGCACCGCAGGACGGCCGGGATGCTCCAGCGGGTCACTCGCCGTCGCGGCGATGAGTACGACGCCACGTTCCGGCGAGGTGACCCGTACCGCGTGCATGCGCCATGAATGGGCGAAGGCGTCAGCCGCCGCAAAGAAGGGGGCCGGAGTCTGCCCTGCTCGGAGTCGGACGGTCAGTTCCAGACCGCTCCGTGTGGGGCGGGGGAAGGAGCAGCGCGGCGTGAGGGTTTGCAGTGGTTCGCCCCTGACGGCTAAGCCGCCCACGATGTGGTGGTTCGGCTTGTGGGAGACCGTCAGGTCGTTGACGTAGGCCACCTTGCGCCAGGTGAGCATTACCCGCAGGGCGGCGCGGGGGTAGCCGGTCAGGTACCAGTGCCAGTCCGGTCGCCGCTGTTGCACCTCCTTGCCGATGACCAGCAGCCAGGCCAGCAGGGCGAGGCAGAAGGCGAGCATGATCGGTCCCATCAGGCCCCACCACCCTTGCCAGCCGGTCCCGTGGCCGTTGCACCGCTGGCCGGTACGGGGGTGATGGCGGCGGCGCGGAAGCTGATTCCGTGCCGGTCGCCCATGGCCCAGGAGAACGCGTCGAGGCCGGTCACGCGTACCTCTGCCCCTTCGACAACTCCCTTGGGTTCTCCGGTGACGGAGATCTCGATCACCGAGACGCGGCGACCTTCCTGACGGACCGTGACGGCGACGCTGTAGATGGTGTTGCCTTCCTTGTCCCTCTTGACCTCCTTGGTTTCGAAATCCGCGATCTTGGGTTCAGGCCCGACGGCGCACCGCAGTACGCCGAGCCGGGATGTGTCCACAGGGATGGACTGCATGAAGGTGGGGCCTCCTCGATCATCGAGACATCACGTGATGTCACTCGTGCTTACGAGTGGAGAGTGTGCATGTCTTGACCGAGAAGCGCAACCACTTATGCTTACGAGTGACGTCAGCTCACGTCATGATGATCCACAACAGGTGACGAGGAGAGCCCGGCATGGGAGAGATCCAGCGACCCGGTGCGCTGTACCAGCAGGTTGCCGCCGAGATCCGCAGCGGCATCAGTGCCGGTGAGTACACGCCCGGAGCCCCGCTCCCCTCAGAAGCCCAGCTCATCGACCGCTACAAGGTCAGTCGGCCCACCGTCCGCAAGGCCATCGCCGCACTGCGCGCGGAAGGGCTCATCGAGGTCATCCACGGCAAGGGCAGCTACGTCCGGGCCGTCCCCGCTCCAGCGGTCACCATCGAACGGACCATCACCCGCAGCGGCAAGACCTTCCGCACCGGCCACCACCAGTGGCAGCAGGCCGAGGCCCCGACGATCTACCGCACCACCACCACGGCTATCACGGGCCCGCTGCTCGAACTGGCCGAAGGCGAAGCGCTGTTCGCCGTGGACCGACTACTGACCGACCCGGACACCGACACCCGCGCACTGCACCGCATCCTCATCCCGTTCGCCACCGCGAACCAGGCGAAGCAGCTCGCCGAAGCCCCGGACACCGAACCGGAGCAGATCTACGCCCTGCTCACCAAGGCCGGCCACACGCTCACCTGGCACGAAACCGTCAGCGCCCGCATGCCCCTGCCGGACGAACGCGCCGCACTCCACACCCCCGACGCCACCCCGATCATCCACACCACCCGCACCACCCACGGCACCGACCAACACCCACTGATCCTCGAAGAACTCCGCACAGGCGCCGACCGCACCCAACTCGCCTACCGCATCACCGCCGACAGCCCCCGCACACTCCACGCCGTCTAAACGGGGCGCCCCTGCGAACTGTCGAAACCTGTCTTCACTTACTCAAGGCGCCTCGCTCCGCTCGCCGCGCGCTCCCCGGCTCACCGCCGGGCCCCGCCGCTCCTGTCTCCGCCCCGCTGCGGGCCCGGCTACGCCGGTCGCGCGACTGAAGAGCGAACGCCAGTGGTGAGGAGAAACCCTCCGTGGCTGGGGCGGTCGGCTCCACGGCTTTAGGCAGCCACTTTGGGGCGAGCCTCTATAATCATGGCCCCAACGTCGTGCTTTACCGGGCAGGTCCACAGACTGCCCGACGCGCCGGAAGCTTAAGGGGCCATGATCACTCGCCCCAAAGCAGCTCCAGCCCAAAGCCCCTCCACCGACCTGTCGACCAAGTCAGCGGTAGATCGCGAGAATATCTAGGGTCAGAGCTGGTCCGACCAGCGTGGTCTCGTCCGTCTGTTCTTGCCGAGCGGCCTCCCGACGTTGCTTTCGGCTCATCAGAGACGCACCGGGAATTGCTAGAAGGGAATGGGTTTCACCATCCTTCAGCCGCTTGGAGACCTTCCCCAGAATGAAAACATCGCCTTCAACTGCGTCACGCATGTAGTCTTTGTTCAGCTTTCCCGTGATCTGAGGACCACCATCTTCTTGGTCCCCTACAATGACTACGTCGGACTTCATAGCCTTGCCGAAATCACGAAACGCTTTTGTTTCCTTCTTCCCGGGTAGCCCCTCAAGGTCCTGCCCCAGCATGGGAGCCATTGCCCGAAACGCTTCAAGCATGTTCACCATGCCATCCAATTGATCCGGCTGGCTGAACATGCGAATGAAGGGAGGGATCTCCACTTCACACTGCACCTGCACGATATCGGCTACCGCGGTTTTTTCGAACTCCTCCGCAAGGTCTTCGATATCGCGGAATCGCCAGCGTGCAGACGCATCGTCGAGCGCAGTGACCAGACGAATGAAACGCTGGCTAGCCGTCTCGCGAACGATCCGCTCCTCTTCGGAACTAGAGTCACCACCCATTGGCTCTCCGAGCACCCCGGAGTCGACCACTGATCCGCTCGACAGACGCCGCTTCTTTGATTCGTCAGAAAGACCTTCCTCCACTACAGAAAGATACTCCTCAAGACCTTTCTCATCCAGGTAGAGAAATCGAGGCAGAGACGGAATGGGCATTTGCACTCCATACTATTCTCAATCCGGTCCACCATTCGCCGAATTCGAGACATTGGGGACCGAAGATCGCAGGATTTCGAGGGCGTCAGTAGCCTTATTGCGATCGGGTTCTGCGATCACATCAGGCTCGTTACTGTACGCGATGTATTTCGCCGGACTAGCGATATTGCCAAGCTGAATAGGAAAGACTAACAAGCCCTTCCATTGCTTTCTATGGCCGAGCTTGCATTGGATTGTGGCCTGATATTCTTGATGCTCAGGAATGAAGTTAGGAAATGGTGTACTAAATTCAACAAATACCTGCACGGCAGAGCGCCCGGCCACAACGAAGACACTGGGGAGTCTAGGGTCGTCGTCTCTTTCTGGTCTAATTCTGTCGCGAGTCGTACTCCAAGGCAGCACGATAACCCCGTCTCGCTCAACACTCGGAAAGACAAGGCGGAGATTCTGCACAATGATCGGCTTCGGGCCGGTATTGAAGAAAATCAGGGGGATTCGAATCAGCGTCTTGCTGCCCGTTACGGCCGCAGCAAATGAATGAGGCGCATAGGATTTGAGCAATCCTTGGCGCGCATTGAGCCACCAGAATGAGGCAATAGTAAACAAAAGCGCACATGCCGCCACCACCGCGGCAGCCGGTAGCGCTCCTACGCTGGTTGCATTCGTTGCTGCTAGCACCACTGGAGTATCGCAGCCGCTCGGTGCACATGGGGCATTTTCAGGTTTTTGGGTGAGCTATCACGGCTAGATGCGCGCTTCTCGGAATCCCCTTCCGTACGGCTACCTATAGTCAAACGATTGCTTGCCGTGGTCGCTATACGCCATTATCCTGAGCTGCCGCTACGTCTGGTGGACATGAACGCCCAGTCGGCGAGGCAAAGCTCTCGCACGCGCGAGCGCCCTCCCGGGCCAGCACGGGGCCATGGAAGGGCGCTCAGCGTTAACAGCTCAGCAGCAGGTCAGGGCGTCGACCAATTAGGCGGCCCCAGGTCACAGCCGCACGTGATCAGTTGTGGTTGTACAGCGCAGAAGTACCGCAACCGCGGCGACCAACCCCATCCGTTAGCAGGTCTCAAGAGCTACGGATCAAAGGGTCGTTGACCTCAACGAGGCCGGACGGAGATGCACACCAGCGCCGTCCGGTAGTGGCTGCCGTGCCAAAAGCTGACGCTCGGGGCTCACGGGTTCCGACACTGGCGAGCGCTCAACTGGCCTTACGCAACCGCGCCGCCGTCAACCGGGCCAGCATCGCCACCTCTTGCGCGGTCGCCGCCGATAGCTCCAGCCGTACGATCCCCGAGCCGTCCGCAGCCGCCCCCGCTCGGAGCTTGGCCCCTTCCATGTCCAAGCCCACTCTCGTCAGCGCGTCGCCGAGTTCCGCCGCCGCTTGCCCGGCCTCGCGCCAGCCCGCCACGTAGTCGACCCCGCGCACCCACAACACCGCCTCAGAGTCGAATGCCTCGCCCTCGAAACCCGCGTGGTCATACATCTGCGTCAAGTCCCTTCCCCGTACTGGCTTATGACTGTCCATCAGGGGCGCATCGAACGAGAACACGACGACGGCCCCGGTACCATCGGCACCAGGGTCCTGATCATGGGATTCCTAACCGGACCACCCCCAGCCCGCCAGGTCACGGGGTGGTCCGGTCTTGCGTCTGCGGTTGTTGCGCACGACCCAGCTCGCGCCGGACTATCGACAGGTCATCGGGGGCCCTCCACCAACGAGGCTCGGAAGAAGCTGGTGATCACGCTCCGGAAGCCGGTGTGACCGGTGCGTCCCGCGTGCTTGAGGCACCAGGTCTCCGGGCCCTCTCTGTCGTCCGCCGCCCCGGAGGACTCGCCGCACGAGGTGCACTCGGTTACGTAGATCGGCCCGCTCCCCGAAGTGTCCGTATGCAACGCCCAGTTCGCGTAGCGCCATACCTCCCGCGTCGTCATCTCCGCTCCTCCCGATCTGAACCACGTCCGCCGCGCTCCACTTTCACCATGTCTGTGGCATTCACCAGCAGGGCAGGCCCCGACTTGAAGATCAGCACCACAGCCGACCCCCCGGAGCCACCTCGGCCCGAGCGCACTGCCTTGACCTCTCGCCGTCGGCCCCGATCGCTGATCGCGTCGCCGCGCCGTACCCGCAGCGCCAACATCCGTGTCATCACGCCGACCGCCGCTCACCAGTAGCCATGGAAGGTGCTCCGACAGAACCGCCGAGGTCGAAGCGGCAGAAGACGCTCTTGCCTCCGCCCTCGTCAGGCGTCCACCACAAGCCGTCGGCCAGGGTGCGCACGATGTGCAACCCCCGCCCGTGATCGGGTAGCAGCGCTTCCGGGAGATCCTCGGCGAGGTCCGGGCCGAAGCCGTCGCCGAGCGGCAGCGTGGGCGGGTCGGAGTCTTCATCGGCCACATCCACGAACAACCACCGAGGCCAGGACCGCAGGGTGAGTGTGATCACCGGGCGGTGGCCGGGCTCCACCGAGTGGCGGTCGGCGATCACATGGAGCACCACGTTGCCGACCAGCTCTGAGACACACAGTTCAACGTCGTCGGCGAGATCTCCGAGATCCCAGCTCCTGAGTGCTTCAACCGCTATGCGCCGCGCCGCCTGCGGGGTGTCCTCTGCGTCTGCGAAGAGTGTGAGCGCGCGAAAGCGGCTCGCTGCCGCTACCCCCGCAGGCCCGACGAATCCCGCCTCTGCTGCCGGGAGCAAGCCTTGCGTGATCTTTCCGGTTGCCATGACACGATCGACCGTCCTCGGTCACGTCCACCGGGGCGTTCCCGGCAGGGTGAGCCGAGAATGCACCCCTAACACCAGCCGTCGCTCCCCCCTCTTGGGGACCCCCCTCTTGGGTACACTCGCGAGACGCACCCCGAAGAGTTGATAGGTCAATCATTAGGGGAAGTGAGATGGCCGAAGTTGCTCCGACGCCCGCAGCACTGCCGCCACACGTGCTGGAGCGCGCCGACGTCCGGTCCGCGATCGCCAACCACGATTTCGGCGAGGTCTTCAGACTCGCCAGGCTGCACGGCAAGATCAGCTACGCCAAGATCGCCGAGGCCGTCGGCTACAAGCGCGAGCACATCGGCAAGATGGCCAAGGACGAAACCGAAGGCAAGGGCGTTCGCCCCCGCATCACCCAGTACCGCAAGATTCTTGAAGTGGTTGACGGACTGCGCATTCCTGGCCACCTCGCTGGACTCTCCCCACGCCCATGGGAGCTGGAGCAAAGAGCGAACACCTCCCAGCCGGAGGACCCGAGCACGCTGCTCGCGGAGGGTGGTGCGGGACTGTGGGACATAGCCGAGCTACTGCGGCGAACGGAGATGTCCAGCATCAACAGCGCAGCCCTGGAGTCGATCGAGCAGGGCATCGACCAGTTGGCCCGCGCCTACCCGTACGCCGATGCCGACCACCTGCATCAGCGCACTCGGAACGGCTTGCAGTACGTCACCAAGCAGCTTGAGAGCCGGATGACACTGCGCCAGCACCGGGAACTGCTCGTCAACGCGGGCTGGCTGTTCCTGCTCAACGCGTGCGTCCAGTACGACCGGGGCCAGCGGGAAGCCGCCAACCTCAGCAAGGCCGCCGCACTCCGCATCGGCGAGGAGGCCGGCCACGGCGAGATCAAGGCGTGGGCGTGGGAGATCGAGGCATGGTTCGCCCTCACGCAGAGCCGATGGCAGGACATGCTCACCGCGGTGGAAGCCGGGCACGTCGCCGATCAGACGCACTCCGTCGGCGTGCAGTTGTACGCGCACAAGGCTCGCGCGGCAGCCCGGATGGGAGACGCGCGATTGGTCCGCGACTCCCTGGACGCCGGGCGCGCAAGGCTGGACCGCCTGGCCCGCCCGGATCATCCCGAACACCACTTCATCATCGACCCCGACAAGTGGGACTTCTACGAGATGGACGCGTACCGCCTGCTCGGTGATGACGAACGCGCCGCCGTCCACGCACGGTCGGTGATCCGGATCAGCACCGGGCCCGACGGCACCGAGATCTCCCCCATGCGCGCTGCGGAAGCCCGCCTCACACTCGGAGTCGGCGCCGCCCGGAACGGTGAGATAGAGGAGGCCGTAGGCATGGGCACCGCTGCTCTTGCCGCCGACCGGAAGTCTCTTCCCTCTCTGCTTTTGGTCGCCAACGAGCTCGACAACGAACTCCGCTCCCGCTTCCCCCGCGAGGTCTCCACGCGCGACTTCCACGAACGGATCTTGACCATCACACGCGGCGCGAGCACCCCAGAGCTTCCGTTCTGAACACACGGGCGAGGGGGCAGGTCAATGACCTGCCCCCTCGTCATTCAGTCAGCCAGCGGCAGGTACACGCGGTTGCCGTTCGCCGCGAACTCCTTGGACTTCTCCAGCATCCCCGCCTCGATCTCGTCGTCCGAAGCGGAAGAGAGCAGGTCAGGGGCGAACTGCTCTGTGATGCTTCTGCTAATCTTCATCGAACAGAATTTCGGTCCGCACATCGAGCAGAAGTGCGCGGTCTTCGCCGGCTCGGCGGGCAGCGTCTCATCGTGGAACTCCCGTGCCGTGTCCGGGTCGAGCGCCAGATTGAACTGGTCCTCCCAGCGGAACTCGAACCGCGCGTCCGACAGCGCGTCGTCCCACTCCCGCGCCCCCGGGTGCCCCTTGGCCAGATCCGCCGCGTGCGCCGCGATCTTGTAGGTGATGACGCCGGTCTTCACGTCGTCGCGGTTCGGCAGGCCCAGGTGCTCCTTGGGAGTCACGTAGCAGAGCATCGCCGTGCCCCACCAGGCGATCATCGCCGCGCCGATACCGGAGGTGATGTGGTCGTACGCCGGGGCGACGTCCGTCGTCAGCGGGCCGAGCGTGTAGAACGGCGCCTCCTCGCAGATCTCCTGCTGGAGGTCGATGTTCTCCTTGATCTTGTGCATCGGGACATGGCCGGGGCCCTCGATCATGGTCTGCACATGGTGCCGCTTGGCGATGGTGTTCAGCTCGCCCAGCGTCCGCAGCTCGGCGAACTGCGCCTCGTCGTTGGCGTCGGCGATCGAGCCGGGGCGAAGGCCGTCACCGAGGGAGTACGTCACGTCGTACGCCGCGAGGATGTCGCACAGCTCCTCGAAGTTCTCGTACAGGAAAGACTCCTGGTGGTGCGCCAGACACCACGCCGCCATGATCGAGCCGCCGCGCGAGACGATGCCGGTCTTGCGGCGGGCCGTCAGCGGCACGTACCGCAGCAGTACGCCCGCGTGGACGGTCATGTAGTCGACGCCCTGTTCGGCCTGTTCGACGACCGTGTCCTTGTAGATCTCCCAGGTCAGCTCCTCGGCCCGGCCGTCGACCTTCTCCAGTGCCTGGTAGAGCGGCACGGTGCCGATGGGGACGGGTGAGTTGCGCAGCACCCACTCGCGGGTGGTGTGGATGTTGCGGCCGGTGGAGAGGTCCATGACCGTGTCGGCGCCCCACTTGGTGGCCCAGGTCATCTTGTCCACCTCCTCCTCGATGGAGGAGGTGACCGCGGAGTTGCCGATGTTGGCGTTGACCTTCACCAGGAACCGCTTGCCGATGATCATCGGCTCGATCTCGGGGTGGTTGACGTTGGCCGGCAGCACGGCGCGGCCGGCCGCGATCTCGTCGCGTACGACCTCGGGCGCGACGTTCTCCCGGATGGCGACGTACTCCATCTCCGGGGTGATGTCGCCCCGCCGGGCGTAAGCGAGTTGGGTCACCGCCTGCCCGTCGCGGCCCCGGCGCGGCTGGCGCGGGCGGCCGGGGAAGACGGCGTCCAGGCCCCGTAGATCAGTCGCTCCGCTCCGGAGCAGCCCGCCGCGCGGTGAGGTGTGCTTGAGGCCGTCGTCCTCGGGGCGGACGGGGCGGCCCGCGTACTCCTCGGTGTCACCGCGGCCGATGATCCAGTTCTCCCGGAGCGGTGCGAGGCCGCGCCGTACGTCGGTTTCGACGGTGGGGTCGGTGTACGGCCCGGACGTGTCGTACAGCGTCACGTCGTCGCCGTTGGTGAGACGCACCTGCCGGACCGGCACCCGGAGGTCGGGGCGTGAACCCTCCACGTATCCCTTGTGCCAGCCGATGGGCCGCTCGGCCTCTCCCGGACTCTCCGGATCGGAGCCGCTGGAGGCAGACGTGCGTGTGTCCTGAACGGTCATGGAGACCTACTCCCTACGCCGGCATTACCCGGTAACAGGTTCGGCGGTCGACGCAGCTCAGGGGTCCGGGGAGACCCCGGAACTCCACAGTCAGCGTCCTCTCAGCCCGGTGCTCCGAGCTCCCGCGTGTGTAAAGGCAGCACCACGCTAACGCGATGTCGGGCGTGCTGAACAGAGGGCCTTCGCCGTTCTTGCGATGATCGGTCGGTGACCTCACCCCAGCAGACACCCGATTCGCACGGCCACTCGCACAGCCATGGGCCGGCCGCGCCGGTCTCCAAGCATCTGCGCAAGGTCATCGCCGCGGTGCTGATTCCCTTCGCGACGGCCGTCGTTGTCGGACTCGCCGTGCTCTGGCCCGGCGGCGCCCCGGCGCACGAACGCACCGGTGTCGGCTTCGACCGGCAGACCGAGCAGGGCCAGGTGGTGAAGATCGAGCAGGTCGACTGCAAGGACGTGAACGCCGCGCAGGTCCCGCCGACGGGTGACACATCGACGCCGGAGGGGCGTGAGGCACAGCGCGCGCAGACCGGGGACTGTGTGAAGGCGACGGTCGAGGTAACGAGCGGCAAGAACAAGGGGCGCACGTTCGTCGAGGTCGTCCAGCCGGACGCGCCCCGGCAGTTTCACGTGAAACAGGGCGTCGTGGTCGCCTACGCGCCCGACGCGCCGCGTGATCTCCAGTACTCGGTCACGGACGTGGACCGCACGGTGCCGATGGCGCTGCTGGCCGGGATCTTCGCGCTCGCGGTGATCGTGGTGGGGCGGCTGCGCGGACTGATGGCACTGGTCGCGCTCGTCATCTCGTTCGCCGTACTGACGCTGTTCATCCTGCCGGCGATTCTCCAGGGCTCGAATCCGCTCGTCGTCGCGGTCGTGGGGGCGAGCGCCATCATGCTGATCGCGCTCTATCTGTGCCACGGCCTGACGGCCCGTACGTCGGTCGCCGTCCTCGGCACGCTGATCTCGCTGCTGCTGATCGGGCTGCTGGGCTCGCTGTTCATCGGCTGGGCGAGTCTGACGGGCAACACGGACGACAACACCGGGCTGATCCACGGTCTGTATCCGGAGATCGACATGAGCGGTCTGCTGCTGGCGGGCATCATCATCGGATCGCTCGGCGTGCTCGACGATGTGACGGTCACCCAGACCTCGGCTGTGTGGGAGCTGCGTCAGGCGGATCCGACCATGGGGCCCCGCGCGCTCTACCGGGCGGGGATCCGGATCGGCCGCGACCACATCGCGTCGGTGGTCAACACGCTCGTGCTGGCCTACGCGGGCGCGGCGCTGCCACTGCTGCTGCTCTTCACGATCGCGGAGTCGAGCGTGGGGACGGTGGCCACCAGCGAGCTGGTGGCCGAGGAGATCGTACGGACCCTGGTGGGGTCGATCGGTCTGGTCGCGTCGGTGCCGGTGACCACGGCGCTGGCGGCGCTGGTGGTGTCGGCCGACCGGCCGGGGTCGTCGGGGGGAACAGGGACGGAGGCCGCGACGGGGGCGCCGTCAGGGGCACCCTCGGGAGCGCCGACGGAAGGGCCGTCGAAGGCGCCTGCCAGGGCGCCGTTCGGGGGGCTGCGGGCGCGCGGCGGGGGCGGGCGGCGCCGTAAGGCGTAGCCCTCCACCCCGTCGGGGGCGACCGCTCAGCCCGCGTTCTCCTCCGCGAGGATGCGGCCGAGGGTCTCCTCCAGGTTGGTCTCGAAGTCCCCGAGCGCCATCTCCTGGCCGAGCGGGACCAGCCGGTCCGTACGGTCGAGGAAGGCGACCAGCGGCGGTGCGCTGACCCGGAACAGGGCGTGCTCGGTGCCGACCTGCAGTCTGATGTGGACGTCGGAGAGTTCTTCGGGCTCGGTCGGCGAGATGTAGACGTCGCCGTCGCCGCTGGGTTCGTTGATGCCGTCGACCAGCAGCTCGCGGCCGAAGGCCCAGGTGACCGGGGCGTCGCCGGGCAGATGGAACGTCATTCGCACCGCGTAGGGGTCCGCCGTCTCGTAACGGAGTTCCACGGGAATTCGAAATGAGAGCTCTTCGGAGACGAGGAAACTCATCAGGACTTCGGCCTGAACCAACTCGCGCATCATGTACCCCGCAGTGGATGACGGAAAGTTACGGAGAGTAAGAAATTCAGAGGGATTTCGGGGGTTTGAGGGGTGAAACGTCCGGTATTGATGCCCCTTGATCCTCTTCTTAATCGTCCAGCACGCAGTAACAGATCACAAGGAGTGATATTTCAGATACTGATAGAGAATTCCAGCGAGCCGATCATGTTTCCGATCTCTTTGCATAGCCGTTCGACAGCGGGAAGCAGTCTTTCCTCCTGATGGAGCGGCACGGACGTCGCGAGCGCCGCGACCGTCGCCCCGGCCCTGATCGGTACGGCGGCGCAGACCTGGCCGAGCACGTACTCCTGGCGCTCGAGCACCGGTCCCGTACGCCCCATGGCGGCGAGGCGTGACAGCAGTGTGCGCCGGTCGGCGACGGAGAAGGGGGTGAGCGGGCCCACGGGGTGCCGGTCCAGATGGTCCCGGCGGGCGTCCTCGTCGAGCTGGCTCAGCAGACACTGGCCGATCGCGTGCGCGTGCGCGGTCTCGCGGAAGTCCGCCCATTCGGCGACGGCGGGCGCGGCGGGGCTGTCCGCCACGGCGACGATCTCGATCTCGCCCTCGCGGTAGATCGCGAAATACACCGGCGCCCCGATCAGGTCGCGGCAGTGCTCCATCGATTCGGCCATGGTGCGCCGGGCCGGGCCCAGCCGTGGACCCGCACCGCTCACCAGGCGGTCCACCGCGTCCCCCAGGAAGAACACACCCTTCTCGCGGCGGAGATAGCCCTCGTGGGTCAGGGTGCGCAACAGGTGATAGGCGGTGGGAAGGGGGAGACCGGCCTCGCGCGCGAGCTGTTTCGCCGGGGCGCCGTTCGGATGGGCGCCGGCCGACTCCAGTAGGCGCAGCGCACGCCGCACCGAACCGATCAGGGTTGGGACAGCTGGCGTCGTCGCTGTGGCCAAAGGTCACCCCCAGGCGTACTGACGGGCGTGCGCCCGCTCGCGGGGGCCGCCCCCGCGCCTGCCACACCCTCGCGGGACCTCGAACAGAGTCTGAGGTCCGGCGCCGAGAACTCACACAATGCGCTGGTCAAAGCGACCATCGACGCTGTTTTCGCAGGATGCGGTAGAGGCTTGCCACTCTAATGGCAGCTTCTGAGGAGGGAGTGGTTTCGTCTCCGCCTTTCCCCCGCGCGGGCTAACGGCCGGGGTGCGGCGGCGCCCCGGCGGGGGCGGCGGGGGGCCTACCAGTCGCCGCGCGAGGACGAGGAGGAGGTGAACTTCCGTACGGCGAAGACGAGCCCGCCGACCAGGGCCACCAGGATCAGCACCTTGAACAGCAGTGCGATCACAATTCCGACCAGGCTCGCGATCAACCCGCCGAACACGACGAGAACGACCACGGGCAACGCGATCCACTTCACCCACCAGGGCATTCCCGCGACAATCTCCCGTACCGCCATCGTCCCTACCTCGTTCCGTGAGTACCTGAAGCCCTGAAGCCCGAAGGAGCGTGAGTACGTGAGGTCCGTTCCCACGTTCCCGTTGTCTTCGATGCTAGAGCGGCGCGGGCCGGAGCGGAGGTTCCGGAGCCCTGGGACTCCCCTGATCCGACCCTGACGACACGGGTGAGGGTCCGCGGTCGCTCCTCTCCACCCTGAGTGGCGGGTCGCCTCAGCCCTCCGGCGGAGAGAAGACGACCATCACCCGCAGGTCCTCGGTGATGTGGTGGAACTTGTGCGGCGTACCGGCCGGTACGTAGACGACGCTGCCCCGCCCGACCTGCGTCGTCTCCATGCCCACGGTGATCGCCGCACGCCCGCTCACGACGAAGTAGACCTCGTCCTGGCGGTGCGGCTGCTGCGGGTCGGTGGTGCCGGCGTCGAGCGCGTACAGGCCGACGGACATGTTCCTTTCCCGTACAAACTGCAGATATGCCCCGTCGTTGGCGGCACGTTCCGCCTCCAGCTCGTCAAGTCGGAATGCCTTCATGCCACGATCACACCATGAAGAATTTCCTAGTCAAGACGATCGCCAACGCGGGAGCGCTGGCCGTGGCGATCTGGCTGATCAATGACATCACCCTGACCGGCGACAGCACCGGCAAGAAGGCACTCGCGCTGGTGATCGTGGCGCTGATCTTCGGGCTGGTGAATTTCCTCGTCAAGCCCATAGTCCAGCTGCTGACACTGCCGCTGTTCATCGTCACCCTGGGGCTGTTCACCCTGGTCGTGAACGCGCTGATGCTGCTGCTGACCTCCTGGCTCGCCGACAAGCTCGACCTGAGCTTCCATGTCGAGGGCTTCTGGACGGCCGTGCTCGGCGGGCTCATCATCTCGATCGTGTCGTGGGCGCTGAACGTCGTGCTCCCCGACGACAAGGACTGATCGCCCATGGAGCCCGCGGAGAGCGGTACCGGCGCCGCGCCGGGTCCGGACCACGAGGTCGGGGACGGCACCCGCGCCGTACGGGCCGGGCTGCCCGACCCGGTGAAGTACGAACCGACCATGCCGGGACCGGTGTTCGCCGCCCACTTCCATCTGCCGGGCGAGCCGACCGGCCCGTACACCTACGGCCGTGACACCAACCCCACCTGGACCCATCTGGAACGGGCCATCGGCGAGCTGGAGGCCCCCGGCCGGGTCGTCGAGACGGTCGCCTTCGCCTCCGGGATGGCCGCGATCTCCGCGGTGCTCTTCTCCCAGCTGCGCACCGGCGACGCGGTCGTGCTGCCGGACGACGGCTATCAGGCGCTGCCGCTGCTGCGGGAGCAGCTCACGGCGTACGGCATCGAGGTGCGGACCGCGCCCACCGGCGGCGACGCGCAGCTCGACGTGCTGGCCGGTGCCCGGCTGCTGTGGATCGAGACCCCGTCCAACCCCGGGCTCGACGTCTGCGACATCCGCCGCCTGGTGCGGGCGGCGCACGACCAGGGCGTTCTCGTCGCCGTCGACAACACGCTCGCCACCCCGCTCGGCCAGCGTCCCCTGGAACTCGGCGCGGACTTCTCCGTGGCCAGCGACACCAAGGGCATGACGGGCCACGGTGACATCCTCCTGGGGCACGTGACCTGTGAGGATCCCGAACTGGCGGCGGGCGTGCGGCGCTGGCGCAAGATCGCCGGCGCCATCCCCGGGCCGATGGAGGCCTGGCTCGCCCACCGCTCACTGGCCACCCTTCAACTGCGCGTCGACCGGCAGTGCGCGAGCGCGCTGCTGCTCGCGCGGGCGCTGGGCGGGCGCTCGGAGGTGAGCGGGCTGCGCTACCCCGGACTGCCCGACGACCCCTCGCACGCCGTCGCGTCCACGCAGATGCGGCGCTACGGGTGCGTGGTGTCGTTCGTCCTGCCCGACCGGGACCACGCCGAGCGCTTCCTGGACGGACTGCGACTGGTGGACGACGCGACGAGCTTCGGCGGGCTGCGGTCGACCGCGGAACGGCGGGGGCGGTGGGGCGGCGACGCCGTACCGGAGGGCTTCATCCGGTTCTCCGTGGGCGCCGAGGACCCCGACGACCTCATCGCGGACGTGCTGCGCGCGCTGACGGAAGCCAGCCCCTGAGAGGACCTCGCCCGACCGTACGGAAAGGACCCCGACGTGGAACGGACGGTCCGAGCCTCCCCCCTCGTGGCTCGGACCACCCATGGGTTCCACGCGCGAAGAACCACGCCAACAAGGCTAGTTGACTGTGCGTCAGTGTCCAATCACAGTAGCGACAGCCGCCTATCGACTTATTTATAGTTGGACGCTCCGGCGACGGACCCTGGGACGGGTTCGCGTGAGCCCGGAAGTTGAGGAGGGCTGCCATGGATCTGGCCCTGCTGCGCACCTTCGTCACCGTCCACCGAGCCGGCTCCTTCACTCGCGCCGCCGCGCTGCTGGGGCTCTCCCAGCCCGCGGTCACCGGCCAGATACGCACGCTGGAACGCCAGTTGGGCCGCCCGCTGTTCCTGCGGCAGGCCCGTGGTGTCACCCCCACCACCATCGGCGACGAGCTCGCCCACCGCGCCGCGCCCCACCTCGACGCGCTGGTGGAGATCGCCGAGACCGGGCTCGACGACGAGTGGGGCGTCCGGACACTGCATCTCGCGGGGCCGCCGGAGTTCACCTCCGCACGCGCCCTGCCCGCGCTCACCCCGCTGATCGGCCAGGGCCTCGCGCTCCGCGCCTCCTTCTTCGCCAACGCCGAGGAGACCCTGGACGGCCTCGCCGCCGGACACCACGACCTCGCCATCGCCACCGCCCGGCCACGCGGCGGACTGCTCACCGCGACCCCGCTCTGCGACGAGGAGCACGTCCTGGTCGCTTCGCCCCGCTGGGCGGCGCGGCTGGGCCACGACGTGCTGCGCGAGGGCCATGTCGTACTGGAACAGCTGCCGGTGGTGGAGGTCCACGAGTCCCTGCCGCTCGTCTCCCGCTACTGGGCGTCGGTCTTCGACTCGCGGCCGGCCGCCGCGGGCGCCGTCATCGCACCCGACCTGCGCGCCGTCCTGGAGAGCACGGCGGCCGGCGCCGGGCTGGCCGTACTGCCCCGCTACCTGTGCGAAGCCGCCCTCGAACGCGGTGAGATCGTCGCCCTCTACGACCCGCCGGTGCCCCCGCTGCGCACGTACTTCCTCGTCGTACGCACCGGCACGCTGGCCCTGCCGCACATCGCGCGGGCGCACGAATGGCTCCTGCGCGCTTCGGTGGACTGGTGACCGACCGAGGTCATACGCGGCGACGCCCCGGGCAGCCACGCGCGGGCCCGGCGACCTGCGGGTGGTGGTTCTCCACCCCGCCGGCCGACACGTCGGTGGATCGTCACGAGCGCAGGCCCGGCAAGCGCTTTCGAGGCACGCCCCGGGCGCGAGGGAGTTTCGACACGGCCGTATCGGGCCACGCTCTTCCCATGACTGAACGGCCCGTCGTCAAGCGCACCGCACGCGCCATCCTGCTCGACGGCGACCATCTCGTTCTCATCAAGCGCACGAAGCCTGGTGTCGATCCGTACTGGCTGACTCCCGGCGGCGGGGTCGAGCCGGACGACGCCACCGTCGTCGACGCGCTCCACCGCGAGGTGGACGAGGAGCTGGGCGCCAAGATCACCGATGTCATTCCGTGCTTCGTCGACACCGTCGAGCACATCGCGGACCATGGCGTCACCGGCGTGAAGGTCCAGCACTTCTTCGTCTGCCGGCTCCAGTCGATGGATCCGTCACTGCGGCACGGGCCGGAGATGGACGAGCCCTGCGGGGAGTACGAGATCGTACGGGTGCCGTTCAGCCGCGTCGGGATCGCGGCCGTCCATCTCGTACCGCTCTCGCTGCGGCACTATCTGGACGGCAACATCGAGGGCGTACGGGCGATGCACGCGCCTGACCTGGCCTGATCCGGGAGACCCGCTCTAGGTCGTGTGGCCGAGCAGCGCGAACGCCTCGCGCAGATCGCCGCCCGTGTACGTGTGCGTGGCGAGCCCGGCCAGATGGTGGTCCGCGTTCACCGCCACCGCGCGGGGTACGGAGGCGAAGATCGCCGCGTCCGACATGGAGTCACCGAAGGCGACACAGTCGTCGAGCCGCACCCCGAACCGCGCGCACAGCTCGTTCGCGATCCGGACCTTGGCCGCCGCGTCGAGAATCCCCGCCCGGTCCAGTGGCTGTGTGAACGGCAAGGCCGGCCAGCGCGAACCGTATGTGGCGTGCGCGCCCCACGGCAGCAGGCGTTCCACGAAGAAGTCGGGCGAGAGTGTGATGACGGCGCAGTAGTCACCCCGCGCGCGGATGTCCTCCCAGACTTCCCGGATCCCAGCCAGCCACGGTGCCCCCTCGAAGGCCGCCTCCACCTGTGCGGCGGTGAGTTCCGCCCACAGCTCCCTGGCCCGTACGGCGAACTCGTCCGGGGCCAGTCCGGCGGTCAGGAACTCGCGCTCCAGCTCCGCGATCTCGGCGCTCACCCCGAGCTGCCGCGAGATCTCGACAGCGGCGGCCGATCCCCGGATCAGCGTGCCGTCGAGGTCGAAGAGGTGGAGGGTGCGCGGGCGAGGGCGCGAGGGGAGGCGGCTGCTCGCGCGGGCGCCGATGTGCTTCCCGGGGCTGTCCATGTACGCCGAGGTTAGTACGGACGGTTACTCCCGCCGTCAGACGCCCTCCGGCTCGAATCGCGACACCGTGTTTCACGTGAAACCACTCAAGCGGCCCGCCCGCCGGGCACTCGTCGTCGTCCATGTCGCCGTCTCCGTGAGCTGGCTGGGCCTCACCCTTGGCCTGCTCACGCTGGGGATCACCGCGTACACCACCGGCGACTCCACCCTCACCGACGCCTCCTACCGCGCGATGAAGGTCTTCGCCGACTGGCTGCTCGCGCCCGTTGTCGTCATCACCCTCGTCAGCGGTCTGGTGCTCTCCCTGGGTACGCCCTGGGGCCTGGCCCGGTACCACTGGGTCTGGATCAAGTTCTGGATCACCCTGGTCACCGGTGCGGCGACGATCCTCGCGCTGCGGCCGGGG
>NZ_JARJHW010000074.1:0-32457 GCF_040560175.1 Streptomyces panacea | reverse complement strand
CGCGGGCCCCGCCCTGCGGGCGGACGGCGCTACTTTGAAGACACGCCCTACGCCGGACGGTTCCGGGGTGGGCACTTCCAGAAGGACTGTCGCGCCGGGCGGGACCACGGCGGTGATGGTGAGCGGTCCGTGGACCAGCAGCGAAGGATCTGCGGTCGGTGTCATCCCTTGAGCCCTCCGGCGAAGCCGTTGATGATGCTGCGCTGCAGCGCGAAATAGACGGCGAGGATCGGCACGATGCTGATGACCAGTGCCGCGAAGACGAGGTTCCAGTCCGTGACGTACTGGCCGACGAAGCCGGCGATGGCGACCGGCATGGTCTGCTGTGCGCTGCCGCTGAGATACAGCAGCGGGGTGAAGAAGTCGTTCCACACAGCGACCGAGTTGAGCACCAGCGCGGTCACCGTGATCGGCCGGAGCATCGGGAACACCACGTACAGGAAGCCCTTGAGCGGCGTGCATCCGTCGATGAGCGCGGCCTCCTCGAAGTCCCGCGGCAGGGCACGCAGGAAGCCGACGTAGAGGAAGGTGGTGAACGGGACCTGGAGACCGGAGTAGAAGAGGACCAGCGCCCACGGAGTACCGAGCAGACCGAGATCCCGCATCGTCTGGTACAGCGGCAGGGAGGCGAGTTGGAACGGCACCACGAGGCCCAGCATGATCAGCAGGAACATGCCCCGTGACCAGCGCGCGGTGGCACGCGCCAGTGGATACGCGGCGAAGGCCGAGACGGTCAGCACGATGAAGACGCTGCACGCGGTCACCAGGACGCTGTTCGCCAGCGCGCCCCCAAGACCACCCTGCTGCCACGCCTGCGTGAAGTTGTCCAGGGTGGGGGAGGTCGTCGGCCGCAGCGGCGAGGAGTTGTCCGACGGTGCCCGGACGGCCAGGTTGACCAGGACGTACAGCGGAAAACCCACGACCAGGGCAACGGCGATCATGACCAGTTCGAGCCCGAACGTGCGTCGGCGGTAGCGGTTCACGAGGACGCCCTCTCGTTGCGGGACAGGAAGAAGTACTGGCCGGCCGAGGTGACCGCCACGATGATCGTGAGCACCACCGCGAGGGCGATGCTGTAGCCGAACTCGCCGAGCGTGAAGGCGTCCTTGTAGATCAGGGTCGACAGCGTGTCCGTCGCGTGGCCCGGTCCGCCGCCCGTCAGCGCGTACACCTGGTCGAAGAGTTTGATCCCGCCGATGATCGACAGCATCAGGTTGATCGTCAGGGCGGGGGCGAGGAGGGGACGCGTGACGGACCAGAAGCGCCGGACGGGGCCCGCGCCGTCGATGTCGGCAGCCTCGTAGATCTCCCTGGGCACCGATTGCAGCCCCGCGAGGAAAATGACCATGGAGTAGCCGCCGAACTGCCACACGACCACACCGACGACGGACCACAGGGCGATGTCCGGGTCGCCCAGCCAGTCCTGCTCCCAGGAAGCCAGTCCCACCGCACGGAGCAGACTGTTCACCGCGCCGTCGGGGCTGAGCAGGTTGCGCCACAGATAGGCGGTGACGATGGGCGTGACAACGGCCGGTGCGAAGAGGAACACCCGCAGCACGTTGCGGGACTTGATGACGCTGTTGACCCCGAGCGCCAGCAGCAGCCCGAACGCGTTCTGGATGACGGTGACCGCGACGGCGATCAGCAGGGTGTGCCAGATCGCCTGCATCGCGTCGGGATCACGGAACATGGCGCCGAAGTTGTCCAGGCCGACGAAGGAGAAGTCGGGGTCGAGACCGTCCCAGTCGGTGAAGGCGTAGTACACGCCACGCGTACTCGGTACGAGGACGACGAAGGCGAACAGCAGCATCGCGGGCGCGGCGAACCACCACGGCGCCGCTATATGACGCCGAACCGACGGGCGGGCACGGTGTTGTGCGGGCACGGAAGCCACCGGATCGGAGACCGGGTGGGAGACCGGGTCGGGAGGGGCAGTGATCACGGCGGGATCCGCTCTCTTAAAACGATTCAATCCGATGGGTAACGTTCCCCAAAAAGTTGCGGCAGACTCTAGGAGTGGCCCAGAGCGGCGTCAATATGTCTGACACGATGCGGGAAATCCACTGCGGGTACGGCGCCGCGGAGAGCCTCTACACTCTGGGCAACGTTTCCTGTCCCGGGCCCGGTACGGCAGCGGGATCAGAGGAGGAACCTGCATGGAGCCGCCAGCGCAGCCCCGGCGTGTCACCATCGTCGATGTCGCCCAGCACGCCCAGGTGTCCACGACCGCCGTGTCCAAGGTCCTGCGCAACGCGTACGGGACCAGTCCGAAGATGCGGGCCAAGGTGCGCCAGGCGATAGCGGAACTGGGCTACCGGCCCTTCGCCGCGGCCCGGGGTATGCGTGGTCAGACCTACACGATCGGCGTGATGCTGCCGGACATCCGCAATCCCTTCTTCCCGGAGATCCTCGACGGGCTGACCGAGGCCCTGGACGAATCGGACTATCAGGTCCTGATGGGTCCGGGCTGCAACGGTGAGGCGGCGGAGGCCCGGGTCACCGAGGCCATGATCGACCGGGGTATGGACGGGCTGGTCCTGATCGCGCCCGTCTCTCCGCGCTCTCATCTGGAACAGGTGGCTCGCACCGTGCCGACCGTGGTCGTCGGTCGCCACGGGCACTCGACCGTCTACGACACGGTGTCGGACGACGACACCGCCGGCGCCGCGCTGGTCGTCGACCACCTCGTCGGCCTCGGGCACCGGCGGATCGCACACATCGAGCACGCCGAGACCGACCCCGCCCGCATGATGGAAATGCCCAACGCGCTGCGTGCCGAGGGCTTCCGCCGTTCGATGCGGGCGCACGGCCTCGCGGACGACATCGTCTCCACCACCTACACCCAGGAGGGCGGATACCGGGGCACCCAGCAGCTGCTCACGAGGGCGGACCGGCCGACCGCCATCTTCGCCGGCGCCGACATCGTGGCGATGGGTGTCCTCGAAGCGCTCGACGAAGCCGGCGTCTCCGTCCCCGGAGACATCTCGGTCGCAGGCTACGACAACACCACCTTCGCCGCGCTCGGTCCCATCTCACTCACGAGCGTCGATCAGGCAGGCCGGCACATCGGCACCGAGGCCGCCCGGCTCCTCCTCGGCCGTCTCGCTGACCGTGGCAAGCCGTCGGCCCAGGTCAAGCTCTCGCCATCCCTCGTCGTCCGCCGAACCACGGCACCACCGTCGAGCTGAGTTCGCCCTGAGTTCGACCAGGTTTCCCGGTCGGTCATTTCCCGGGTGTGTCCGCGTGTGTCGCGGGTTCGGGCAGGGGTTGGGTGTTACGGCTGCTGAGGCCGTCGAGGGAGATGCGCAGGAGGCGGCGCCACTGGCCCGGGTGGCTGTCGCCGGTCGTCAGGACGGCCTGGCTCAGGGAGCCGCTGAGCAGGACCAGGTCGTCGGTGGTGACGTCGGGGCGCAGGAGGCCGGCGTTCATGCAGCGGGTGCGCAGTTCGTCGATGAAGGTGTAGCAGCGTTGGGCGCAGGAGGGGGTGGGGCCGCCGTTGGTGGTGTAGCTCTCGACAACGGCGCGGTTGCGGGCCTGTGTGGTGAGCATCTGCTCGAAGAACCCGGTCAGCGCCTGCCAGGGGTCTTCGGTGGCGGTGGCCTGCTGGTGGGCGTCGCTGAGCCAGGAGCCGAACTGTTGTTCCAGGACGGTGAGGAGCAGGTCGTCCTTGGTCGGGAAGTGGCGGTACAGCGTGCCCATGCCGACGCCGCTGCGGCGGGCGATCTCCCGGACGTCGACGGTGCCGCCGTGCTCGGCGAAGACGGCGCCGGCCGCCTCCATGATTGCGGCGCGGTTGCGTTCGGCGTCGGCGCGGCGGCCACGCCTGGCGGGCTGCTCGGGGGCGGTGGCTGGGGCTGGGGTCGGCTGGTCGGCGAGGGTCACGGCACTCAGGTTACAGGGAATCTCCGGCCTTGCGGAGCGCTCGCTCCGGTTGTGCTACGTTCAAAAGGAGCACTTGCTCCGGTTGGGGGGAGGGGTCTTGCCCCCGCACTCCTGATTGAGCCCTGCTCCCCTACGGAACCGCTGGCGGACCGCACGGTCCGCGAGATGAGGAGACCCCTTTCATGGCAACACTTGGCTTCATCGGCAGCGGCAGCATCGGCACGAGGATCGCCCAGCTCGCGATCGCGGCGGGCATCGACGTCGTTCTGTCCAACTCCCGCGGCCCCGAGACCCTGGCCAAGACAGTGGCAGAGCTCGGCGAGCGGGCCCGCGCCGCGACCCCTGAGGAGGCGGCACGGGCGGGCGACTGGGTGGTGGTGAGCATTCCGCTCGCCCCCTACCGGGAGCTTCCCGTCACCGCGTTGGCGGGCAAGGTCGTGCTCGACACGATCAACTACTACCCGATGCGCGACGGGCACATCGATGCCCTCGACTCCGGCAGGACCACCACCACCGAACTCGTCCAGGAACACCTGGCCGGCGCGAAGCTCGTCAAGGCGTTCAACAACATCAGCGACCACCACATCACCGCGCTCGCCCGCCCCGCGGGCGCCGCCGACCGCTCCGCCCTGCCCATCGCCGGCGACGACCCGAGGGCCAATGCCAGTGCCGCCGACCTGATCAGCCGGCTCGGCTTCGACACCGTCGACGCCGGCCCCCTGACCGAAAGCTGGCGCTTCGAACCGGAGACCGCCCCCTACGCGCTGCCGTACTCCTCCGACCCCGACGCCGTGAGGGCCTTCTGGGCACAGTTGAGCGAAGCCCTCAGCTCCGGCACCGCGCCGCAGACGCCGCCCCCGGTCGATCAGGGCGTCCCGCTGCCCGCGGCACAGCTGCGCACGCTCCTCGCCGACGCCCTCCGCAAGCTCACCGCCGATCGCGTGGTGGCCTGACCCCCCTGACGAGCCCTCGCCGGTCCGGCGCATCGGGCGTTCCTTCGGGCGGCTTCGGGAGCGGGACCACACGGTGCTCACGCCCCTGAACAGCACGCGGGGTCGAGGGTCGCTCAGGAGACGAACTGCTGCCCGCCGTCGATGTCGTACGTCGCGCCGGTCAACGCCGTGTTGATCATGAGGTGGACGGCCAGCGCCGCGACGTCCGCAGGCTCGACGACACGGCCGATCGGCAGTGTCGCGCGCAGCTCGGCGCGGCGTTCCTCGATCTGGTCGCCCAGCAACGAGGCCGAGAGCGGAGTATCGACGAAGCCGGCCGCGATGAGGTTGACGCGGACTGGTGCGAGTTCGAGCGCGAGGGCCGCGGTGAACGGAGGCAGCGCGTTGGTGGCGGCGGAGGCAGCCCCGAGACCTCGGCCGACGCGCCGTGCTCCGGTGCCGCCCATGAACACCAGGCTGCCTCCGGGCCGCACTCTGCCCAAGGCGTTGCGCGCGACCTCGAGCTCCAGCACCGCGTGATCACTGATCGCGTCCCGTACCTCTGCGGCGCTCATTTCGAGCAGCGGCCCGTAGCTCGGGCCACCGGCCGTCACCATCACGTGGTCGACCGGGGCCGGCAGGCCCTCGAAGAACGTCGCCAAGGCCGCGGGATCGGTTGCGTCGAACGCCTCGGTGCGCGGCGTGCCGAGTACTTCGGCCGCGCGCTCCAGCCGACCGGGATCGCGGCCGACGAGGATGAGCTCGGCACCCTCGGTCCGGGCGCGCTTGGCCGTCTCCAGTCCGATGCCGGCGCTGCCGCCGATGACAACGACGGTCTGGCCGAGCAGTTCGGGCTTGCTCGCTGGGATTGTCACTGCCGACTCCTTTGCGTTCCACTGTCGGGCAGCCGCTCGTGACGGCAGCCCTTTCGCCATGTCACATCGGCCTGTCCGTGTCAGCGGCCGGGCAGGCGGGTCTTGATCTCCTGGAGCAACCAGCCGTTGCCGTCCGGGTCACTGAACGACGCGAAGGAACCGTAGTCCGCGTGCTCGGGAGCCGGTCCGTCCACGCGTCCCCGGGTCCCGGCGTGGTGGAAGACGCCCGTGATGTCGTGGAACACCTCGCTCACGTCCACTCCGCGTTCGACGAGATCCGTCCGGGCCGCGTCGATGTCGTACACAGACAGTTGCAGGCCCTGTGCGGAGCCGGACGGGGCCGAGGTCACGCCCTCGCCGAAGATGATCGAGCACAGGGAACCCGGCGGGGTGAACTGCACCACCCGGTAGCCCTCTTCGACGGTCAGGTCGGCATCCGGTCGCCAGCCGAGCGATCCGTAGAACCGCATGGCCCGGTCGACATCGGAGACCGGCAGGACCAAGGCTTCGAGTCGCATCTCACCGGCCCGCACCGGAGGCGTTCCGGCGCTCCCGGAGGGTTCCGCCGCCACGCTGCCCATCTCTGCCTCCAGCGGTCGGTGGCACGGTTGATGGCCCAGAACTCACGCTTTCCAGGTCCCGCGGGAGCCGCTCGGTGGTCGCCGACACGGCTCGCCGGGACTGAGCACCCGCTTCCCACCATGAGAACCGCCCCCACCGGCACACGCAAGTAGGAGATGGAGAGGCCAGCCACCTCCTGCTCGATGGGCCGGTCCGGTGTGTGAATCGGCGTGGGCCGTGGCCGTGGCCGCATGGGATCATGCGTGAGCCTGTTCCGGGCAGCAGTCCCTCGCTTCTCCGCTCATGCCGACCGTGGCGTGCGCGTGATGTCCAGGAGATTTCCTTGCGTCGTTCAGGCCCTTCTCGTCGTTCCCGCGTCGGCACCGTGGGGCTGTTCTGCGCCGCCGCGCTCGCCGGTCTCGTCGGATGTTCCGGCGAGAGCAGCGAGCCGTCCGGCGGGTCCGGGAAGACGTCGCCGGTCCCCGAGGGTGATCTCGCGGGCATTGTGGTGGACGCGGTCGCCGTGACGCGGCGTACCAGTGCCCGGCTCGACCAGGAGATCACGATGAGCGACGGCAAACAGGCGCAACTCGTCTTCATCACGGGGGACTTCGACATGGCGGGCGACACCGGCCGGCTCACCGTCGAGGCGCCCGGCAGCGGTGTCGGTCAAGCGGAGGAACTCTTCGTGGCCGGCAAGGTCTATCTGCGCGCGGTCAAAGGAACGGCGGGCCCCTGGGGGTCCTTCGACCGGAACAAGAGCGAGGTGCATCTACCCCTTCGCGCACCGATGAACGATCCCGAGCACACGCTGTTCCAGATAGGCAGTGCGAAGACGGTCTACTACCAGGGTGTCGAGAAGGTGAACGGCGCCCCGGCCAAGCACTATCGCGGCATGCTGGACCACGCGGCGATCTCGCTACGGATCGCGGAGAGCGAGCGGGAAGAGTCCGACGAGCTGCGCGCGTCCAGGGACGAGGACATACCCGTATTCGCGGACGTCTGGATCGACGAGGCGGGGCGGGTGGTGCAGACGCGGACGGCCTTCGGCTTCGGTTTCAACACGACAACCGTCACGACGGTCTTCTCCGAATTCGGAAAGCCGGTGAAGGTCACCGCACCACAGGCGGCCGACCTCGCCACCCTCACACCAGCCCCGTACATTCTCACCGGCTGATGGCACCGGGCATACCGCGCGGGCGGGGACACGGCGTGCACCACAGTGAGTACGCCGCACATGATGCGTGGCTGATACACGGCAGAGGTACGGTCATAAGGCCCCGGTCGGCCGTACGACCCCGGGCGCCGACACGGCATCGTTGAACGAGCACGCGCGACAGGTGGGAAGAAATGTCCGTCTCTATTCTTCTCGTCGAGGACGACGAGGTCATCCGGAGATCGGTCGCGATGGCGCTGGAGCGGTACGGCTACCACGTGGCGGTGGCGGGAGACGGTCTGACGGGCCTGGAGATTTTCCGGGAGCGGCGGCACGACCTGCTGCTGCTCGACGTGATGCTGCCGGGGCTGGACGGTATCGGGCTGTGCCGCCGGATCCGGGAGTCCAGCACCGACCCGATCCTGATGATGTCGGCACGGGGCGACGCGCTGGACGTCGTGTCGGGGCTGGAGGCCGGCGCCGACGACTACGTCGTCAAGCCGGTGGACACGTCCGTCCTGGTGGCGAGGATCCGCTCGTTGCTGCGCCGGGCCACATTCACGCCGGACACGGCCGGGGGTGAGGCGCCGCCACCCGAGCCGAACGGGCCGAGGCAGCCGTACGGGCCGACCGTCGCGCAGCGCCGCCTGCTCGTCTTCGGCGACCTGACCATCGACACCGGCGGCCTGGAGGTGTTCCGGGCCGGTGAACCGGTCGCGCTGGCGCCCACCGAGCTACGCCTGCTGCTGGAGTTCGCTGCCTACCCCGGAATCGTGCTGGAACGGCAGACACTGCTGCGCAACGTCTGGGACTACGGCTGGGACGGGGACAGCCGCGTTGTCGATCTCTGCGTACAGCGGCTGCGCAGAAAGATCGGGCCCGAGCGGATCGAGACGGTCCGCGGCTTCGGCTACAAGCTGCGGCGCTGACATGGGCGGCTCCTCTCCGACCCTCCTCAACTGGCGCTCCCTGCGCTGGAAGATCGCCCTGCTGGTGGCCGTCGCGTGCTGCTCCATCGCGTTCATCGTCGGCCTGCTGGTGCACGGCAGCACGTACGAGCGGTCCATGAACGACGGCGCGGCCAAGGCGTACACCGCCCTGGACAACGCCCTCGCGCCGAGCCGCGAAAGCAACGGCAACGGCAACGGCGACGGCGACGACATCGTCGACGTCGCCAATGTCGTATACAGCCCCGAAGAGATGCCGGCGGAGCTGGTGCGCAAGGTCCGGGAACACGGACAGGCCGACATGTACGACGAGAGCAGGCCGTACAGCCCGCGAATGTGGGCCGCGGAGCGGCTCGCCGACGGCAGTCTCGCGGCGATCTCGCTCGACATGACTCCCGACCAGCTCAGCCGCCGCGCCCTGGACCGGAACATGTGGAAGTACTCGCTGGCGGCGCTGGCCGTCATCGTCCCTCTGTCCGCCTTCGCCGCCGAGCTCCCCAACCGGCGGCTGCGCCGGGTGGCGCGGACCGCGCGGCGCATCGCCTCCGGTGACCTCGCCGCCAGGACCGAGACGGGCGGCCGGATGGGCGACGAGATCGCCGAGATCTCGGCCACCGTCAACGCCATGGCCGACAGCCTCCAGGACCGGCTGCTGAGCGAACAGCGCTTCACCGCCGACGTCGCCCACGAACTGCGCACCCCGCTGATGGGCCTGGTCACCTCCAGTGGGCTCCTCCCGGAGGGCGAGGCGACCGAGCTGGTCAGGGACCGGGTGGGGGTGCTGCGGACGCTGGTCGAGGACCTGCTGGAGATCTCACGCCTGGACGCGGACGCGGAACGGGCCGACGTCCGGCCGGTGCCGCTGGGCGAAGTCGTCGCCGAATCCCTGGCCAGGACGGGGCTCGTGGCGCGTCTGACGGTCTTGGGCAGGCCGGTGGCCGAGACGGACCCACGCCGTCTGGACCGTATCGTCGCCAATCTCGTGACGAACGCGCACTGGCACGGGCGCGCGCGGGGCCGCGGTCACAGGGGCGAGCATGGGGACGAGCACGGGGGAGAGGCGGAGAGGGTCGAGGTCACGGTCGGCGACGGGATTGTCGTCGTACGCGATCACGGCCCCGGCTTCCCCGAGTCGCTGCTGGCGAACGGACCGCGGCGCTTCCGCACGGGCGCGGCCGAACGCGGCCGGGGCCAGGGCCTGGGCCTCACCATCGCGCTGGGCCAGGCGCATGTCATCGGTGCCACGCTGACGTTCGCCAACGCGGCGGACGACGGGGGCGCGGTGGCGACGCTCCGGCTGCCGGCGGACCACGCCAGGACCGGCTGATACAAGACGGATGGGCAGCGGAGCGGTTACGGACGGACGCTTCCGACAGCACGGAAACCAGCGCCTCCCAGGGTGGCTCACATGCGTGAACGACACGCATTCCGCCACGTCGGAGCCCCTGGAGGTACCCGCCCATGCGCCCTGCCCCGCACCCTCGCGTCGCCCACCCACTCCGTAGGCGCCTGATCGTCTTCATGACGGCCGCGGTCGCCACGGCCGCCATTGGCCTCGCGGGCGGCACATGGGGATTCACGGATCACGGCGGAGCGGACGACCTGAGCCCCGGGGCGCGCTCCCTCCCGTGGCCGGAGGACGGCCAGGCGAGCGTGTGGGTCGAGGGCGTCGGGAGCCTCGGGGCGAAGGGTGAGCAGAAGCCGGTGCCGATCGCGAGCGTCACGAAGGTCATGACGGCGTACGTGATCCTCAAGGACCACCCGCTCCGGGCAGGGGACTCCGGTCCGGTCATCACGGTCGACAGGAAAGCGGCAGAAGAGTCCGGCTCGGCCCACGAGTCGACCGTCCGGGTCGAGGAGGGGCAGCGGCTCACCGAACGGCGCCTGCTCGAACTGACGTTGATCCCCTCGGGCAACAACATCGCCCGCCTGCTTGCCCGCTGGGACGCCGGGAGCCAGGAAGCCTTCGTCGCGAAGATGAACCGCGCCGCCGCGAAGCTCGGCATGCGCCACACCACGTACACCGACGCCAGCGGCTACGAGTCCACGAGCCGGAGCACCGCCGTCGACCAGGTGAAACTGGCCCGCGAGGTGATGCGCGACGAGGTGCTTCGCGAGATCGTCGCCAAGCCCGGCACCGTGGACCCCGCCACGGGCGCCACGATCCCCAACACCAACACCCTGCTCGGTCACGCCGGCGTCATCGGCCTCAAGACGGGCTCCAGCACGCCGGCCGGAGGCGCCCTGATGTGGGCGGCCACGGCGCGGACGCACTCCTCGAAACGCCTGATCCTGGGCGTCGTCCTCCACCAGCGTGCGGACACCAGCCCGCAGGAGGGGCTTCGAGCGGCGCTCGACAGCAGCGGAAAACTGATCGAGGGGGTGCGGAAGTCACTGGGCACGGCGGTGAGGGCGCGGGCCGGAGAGGCACCGCGTCAATGACCCTCCGCGTCGGTGCGTTTGGAGCGTGTCTCCGCCCCCGACCGCCGCAACTCGTGCGTCGCGGCGTTCGGGCGAAGTGCGGTCGAGAACCGCGTACTTGGTCGGAAGCGAACGGCTGTTGCGCACATCCCGGCCCCGGCCCCCGGACGACTGCCGGGGACATCAACACGTGGACGTCAACAGTAGTTCGGCGGGGCCGGCTCGGTGCGCCGGCCGCGGCCGGCGGTCTCCATCTCCTGTTGGGGGTGGACCCGGTCGAGCAGCGGGGTGGACCGGGGATGTGCCTGGAGCGCGGGCAGCAGGAGGAGCCACAGGTCGTGCAGTCTCTCCTCGATGTGCTCCCGCCCGTCCAGTGCTTCGGAGACGGTGTGCATTCCGAAGAAGGCGTACACCACCGTGTTCCCCGCCTTTCGAGGATTCACGGACGGGGCGAGCGTGCCCTCGCGGTGGGCCTCCTCCAGCAGGCCGACCACCGTCTCGATCCAACCCTCGAACGGCGACGGCAGGGACGCGTCGACGGACTTGCGTTCGGCCCAGAGCCGTGAGCCGCCCCGCACCACGACATCGTCCCGGAACGCGCGGGCGACCGAGAAACTCAGCGCGACGAGCTTCTCCAGCGCCGGGATGCCCGCGTCGCGGTGGCGTGTGATCAGCGTGGGCCAGGTGGCGAACAGCTCCTCCATCACCGCGAGAGCGAGCTTCTCCTTGCCCGCGTAATGGAAGTAGATCGCGCCGCTGGTCCGGCCGGAGAGCGCGCTGATGTCGCTGATGCTCGTACCTGCGTATCCCCGCTCCTCGAACAGTTGCGCAGCCGCCTCCAGAAGAGAACGCCGCGTTGCTTTTGCCCGTCCCTGCACATTCACCCCGATGCCGCACTGTCCCCTTGCAGCAAGGAAATCTAGTCCATACCGCGGTCATGATCGAAAAGACGGAGTGCGGACTCACCGGGCATGAGTTCTTCTGATTACATGGAGAATTCGGTGGCGGCGGCATTCACCGGTGAATCCCGGCTGAGCTGGTCACGTACGGTCCCTCGTGAACTGGTGCACCGTACGTCGGCGGCCGAGGTGCTGCTCACCGACGTACGT
This sequence comes from Streptomyces panacea, assembly GCF_040560175.1. Classification (NCBI taxonomy): domain Bacteria; kingdom Bacillati; phylum Actinomycetota; class Actinomycetes; order Kitasatosporales; family Streptomycetaceae; genus Streptomyces; species Streptomyces panacea. The sequence goes on along the minus strand of NZ_JARJHW010000074.1, from coordinate 20,574 downwards.
CCCGGTGGACAGCGCAACGTGTTCGACGCGGCGGCGTCCTGGCCGAGGTCACACCCCACTTTCCCGCGGGACGGCGCGGAGCTGCACAGTCCGCTGATCGTCGTCGAAACGATGCGCCAGCTCGGCATCTACCTGCCACTGCGTCACTACGCCGTGCCGCCCGAATTCCGGCTGCTGATAACCGATCTGTTCTTCCGGATCGATCCGGACGCCGAACCTCGCGCCACCGCGAATTCCACCGATGTCAGCTGCCGTGCGGCAGTGACCGATATACGTACCGGGCCCGGCGGCACTGTCACCGGACTGCGGATGCAGGTCTCCATCCGCGTCGGCGCGCGGGTGTTCGCACGGGTCGGTGGCGGGGCGCGCTTCGTGAGCCCGGAGCGGTACGCCGCGATACGGGGGCCCAGGGCGACCGCGCCTCCGGCCATAGCCACGAGCAGTTGTGACCGGCCGGAGATCGGGCGGATAGGAGTGGCCGACGCGCGCGATGTGATGATCGCGGTCGACGGCGGCGCCGTGCGGCTGCAACCGGCCGATCTGCGACACCCGTTCTTCTTCGACCACCCTTCGGACCATGTGCCGGGCATGGTCCTGCTGGAAGCGGCGCGGCAGGCAGGCGCACTGGCGGGCGACGGCCGGTGTGTGCGCGCTACCGCCGGTCGGCTGAAAGCGGTGAGCTTCGCCGAGTTCGCGCCGGCCCCCCGCGTGCTGTGCCTGCCGCACCACCGGACCTGCGGTTTCCGTGTCCTGCAAGGAGGCCGGTACGTCGCCTACGGGGCCCTGGATTACCGGTAACACACCTTAATCACCATGTGTTCTTACTTGACTACGTTTCGTGATGGTTCATAACGTAGCGATCGTTATGTTCCTGGGTGGTCCGGGGGAAAGGCCCCCCGGCGTGCACCCACCGGGAACCGATCCACCTCGGAGCGGGCGACCGATGCGGCGAGCGTGCGTGGCGGCACAGTGCTCGGCGCTCCCCCGCTCCTCGGGCATTCCGGAACGGAAACCACATCGCATGACCTCTGAACGCGTCCTCTCCTGGACCCCCTCGGCCATCGTCTTCGACTGCGACGGCACCCTCATGGACACCGAAAAGCACTGGCAGGACGCGAGAGAACACGCGCTCGGCGAGTACGGCCTCACCGCGGCCCCGGGCTTCGCGGACCGGGCCAAGGGCCTGCACTACACCGAATGCGGCCGGCTCATGGCCGAGGAGTCCGGACGGCCCGACCTCGTTGCGGACATGACCGGCAGCCTGCTCCGGATCTTCCGCGACCTGGTCGCCGAGAATCCCGTGACCATGCCCGGAGCCCGTGAACTGGTCATGTCCGCGGCCACGTTCGCCCCGCTGGCCGTGGCGAGCAACTGCCCGCTCGAAGTCGTCGAGTCCTGCCTGGACACGGCGGATCTGCGCGGCTACTTCGACCACATCGTGGTCCCCGACGCCGGAATCCGGCCCAAGCCGCAGCCCGACGTCTACCTGACCGCCGCACGCCACTGCGGGGCGGCCCCGGCCGACACGCTCGCCGTGGAGGACTCCCTCTGCGGTGTCGAGGCCGCGTCGCGCGCCGGAATGCGGGTGCTCGGCGTGGGCCCCTGGCCCGGGGAGCGGACCACGGCGATGGTCGACCTGTGGGTCTCCTCGCTCGCCGAACCGGACCTCTCACGGTGGGCCGACGCGCGTATCCCCCGACAGGCCACGCGCTGAGCCCTGCCCGATCGTGCTGCTCGCGCCCGCCCGCCCGGACCGTGGGCGCGGCGTGAAGGGGCCCCGTTCGGGGCCGGTGAGGCTCACCGGCCCCGAACACCGGCTGTGGACAACTACTCGGGGAATCAAGGAAGGCGCTGGTCCCGGCGATGCGCACCGTGCCATCTGACATCCGGTCATATGAATGGCTTCATGGGACCGGTCGGCGACGCGGCCGTAGCCACCAGGTGATCATCTGGGCAGTAACGTTGCTGCAAGATCTGGCAGTGACGAAGGTGTGGAGCGCGGCTATGCGGAACCCGAAGGATCGGATCGACACCACGAAGGCGCATTCGGCGCGCGTGTACGACTACATTCTGGGTGGCAAGGACCACTACCTGGTCGACATCGAGGCAGGCGACGCGATGTGCCGTCACTGGCCCGCGCTGCCCGTGCACATGCGGGAGAACCGCCGCTTCATGCACCGCGCGGGCCGCTATCTCGGACAAGAGAAGGGCATCCGGCAGTTCCTCGACATCGGCACCGGGCTGCCCACGTCACCCAACCTGCACGAGGTCGTCCAGGAGATCGCGCCCGAGTCCCATGTGGTCTACGTCGACAACGACCCGATCGTCCTCGCCCACGCCCGCGCCCTGCTGAACAGCACCTCCGAAGGCGCGACGGCCTATGTCGACGCCGATATGCAGGACCCGGACTCGATCACGCGAAGCCCCCAGTTCCAGGAGCTGTTGGATCTGGACGCGCCGGTCGGGCTGATGGTCATCGGCATCATGCACTTCATCCCGCCGCCGGGCGACCGCGAACTCGTACGGCGCCTGCTGGAGCCGCTCCCGTCGGGCAGCTATGTGGCGATGACGATCGGCACCGGCGACTTCGCACCGGAGGAGGTCGGCCGGGTGGCGGAGGAGTACAACCGGCAGAACATGCCGATGGTGCTGCGTGAACACTCCACGGCCCTCTCTTTCTTCGACGGCCTGGAACTGGTCGAGCCCGGCGTCACCCAGGTCCACAAGTGGCGGCCGGACGCCGAACAACGGGGCGTCCTCGACAGCGACATCGCGATGTACGGCGCGGTGGCCCGCAAACCCTGACCTACGGACGACCGATGGGTGCGATCAGGAGCGGGGGACGGGACAGCAGGGGTGTTGCGCAGGCGTATGCCGGTGGCGGTGCCGGGGGCGAGGGAACTTGCCCGTACGGTCGCCGCCCGCCTGGCAGCCCTTGGCGTACTTGCGGAGCCTGCTTGCGTACCGCGCGAAGGTCGGGCTCGGGCGAGTTCGCCGGCCAGCACATAGGCGGCGTCACCGACGAGACAGACCCGCCCCGCCGGTCGGACCGCGCGTCCAGGGGCCCCGTCCTGGAACGGTGCCGAACGGATGGACGCGGCCGTCCTGTTGGTCGGTCACGTACGTGGCGTCACCCAGCAGGCTCACCCAGCAGGCGGCCCCGAGGGCAACCCGGAGGCGCAACTGGGCGCCATCCTGGGCGACTTGACGCGGTCACACGGTGAGTCGTCTCCCGCACTCGCGGCGGCCCTCGCATCGGCGGTCGAGTCCGACGGCCGGGATCAGGCGTGGGAGTTCGGCCTGCAGCGCGTCCTGGACGGCCTGGCCGCGCTCATCGAGCAGCGCGCGGGCTGACCGCGGGCGTCATGAGGACGATTCGCCGGCGTCTTGCGACGGCTGCTGCGACAACTGCTCCGAGGGCGTGAACGAGGGCGTGAAGGAGGGCGTGAGCGAGGTGTCGGGACTGACCTCGGGGGGTTCGTCCGATACCTCACTCCCAGGTACGTCACTTTCCGAGGGTGTGATCGACGGGCCCCGCTGCTGCTGATCCACGTCGCTGGACGAGACCGTCGTCCCGAGAACCAGCACACCGAGAACAACCGCCGTCGCCACCGACCCGATCAGAATGTGTGAGACTTTCCGCGGTCGCGCGGGGGGAACAGGCGCGGAACCGCCACCACCCGCGCCTTCCACCGGCGAACGTCCACCGCCGTCGTGGCCGGCCTCGCGTACGGGAGCGGAACCCAGCGCGACGACGGGCGTGGAACCGGTCGAGCCGGTGGACCTCGGGCCCAGCTCCGAGGCCACGATGTCCGCCGGCGGGCCCAGCCGCTTCAGTACGGCGCGGACCGCGTCGGCGTGTACGGCGTCTGCTTCCTCCAGACCGGCGTCTATGTGCTCGACGATTTCCTGTCTGAGCTCCGCGCGGCGTTCGTGGCTGAGGAATACGGAAGCGTTGTCGAGTCGACCCAGATACTCCTCGACAAGCCGATCTCCTGTTGAGGTCACTGTTGCTTCCTCTCGCTGTCCAGAAGGTTGTCGACAGTGGTTTTGAAGGTGTCCCACTCTCCCGCGAAGTCCGTCAACGCCGATCGCCCCGTGGCCGTCAGCGTGTAGTAGCGACGTGGGGGCCCGGTTTCGGACTCTTTCCAGACGGTACTCACCCACCCCTCCTTCCGGAGCCGTGACAGCAGCGGATAGATGGTGCCTTCGCTGGTCGCAAGCCCATGGGCGTCGCACAACTCCCGTACCAGCTCGAAGGCGTACTTCTCCTGGTCGCGAAGAAGTGCCAGAACGCAGAACTGCAGGACCCCACGCCGGAGTTGGCTCACTCCGGAGTGTGCTCCACCAAGTACCATGCAACACAAGGTACCTGTCGAAAGATGTTACCGCCAGGCCGGTCGGCATGTTCCGGGACGGGCCCCGCTCACCGGTTGCGCGTGCCGTTTCATGCTTTGAGGATGTCCGGGGGAACGCGCCCTCGGGACGGTACGGCGTCGCCGTCGGTCGTAGTGTCGTCGCCCACGCGTTTTCGGGTGGGACCGAAGGGGCCGCGCATGGTCGGACATGCCGGTCCCATCGCTCACTTGTGTCACAGATCATCGACAGCGCCAACCGAACAGCGGGGTTCCGCCGTCTTGCCGGTCGGACGGCCAGCCCCCGTCCGTTGCCAGCACCGGCCGAGGAGACACCTGCCATGTCCGAGACATCAACTTCCCTGATCCGGCGCTTTCGTGGCCGGCCCATGGCCCTCGCCGCGGCCGGTACGGCGCTGGCCCTCGCCGCCCCGATCCCGGCGACGGCCGTGACCGGCGAGGCCCGTGCCGCCGCGGCCGGCCCGGTCTCGGTCCTGAAGTACACCGCCAAGGAACGCAAGGACGCCCTCGCCTACTGGACGCCCGCCCGTATCAAGGCCGTGGGGAAGTCCGTGGACCTCGGCACGACCGGACCGAAGGCCAAGCCGTACAAGGGCGTCGCGCTGAAGACCGTGGGGCGGCTGTTCTTCGTCAACGCGCGGGGTGCCGACACGTGGTGCACGGCCACCGCCGTGAAGAGCACCGACCGCTCCGCGGTGATGACCGCGGCCCACTGCGTGCGGATGGGTTCGTCTCCCGGCAACACCAACACCACGATGGTGTTCGTCCCCGGCTACAACAAGGGCAAGAAGCCGTACGGCGTCTTCGCCGTCCGCTCGGCCGCGACCCCGACCGCCTGGGTGAACGACTCCACCAACGACATGGCCGCGCTGGTCGTCGATGCCGACAAGAAGGCCCGCAAGCTCACCGATGTCGTGGGCGGCCAGCCCATCGCCTTCAACCGCCCCGCCGGCGTCACCGTCTCCGCCCTCGGCTACTCCGCCACCCGCCCGCAGCTCGGCGAGGAACTCCTGCGCTGCGTCGGCAAGTCGAAGAAGGAGCACGGCACGCAGGTCATCCCGTGCGACCTGACCGGCGGCGCCAGCGGCGGCCCGTGGCTGGCCGACTTCAACGCCACCACCGGCAAGGGCACCCTGGTCTCGGTCAACGCCTCGCTGGACTCCCTGATCCCGACCAAGATGTACGGCGAGCTGCTGGGGGCCACGGCCAAGAAGGTGTACGACAGCGCCCAGAAAAGCTAGCGAACGGGGCGACGGCCCTCAGGTTCAGGCACGCGGTGCCTGAACTGCGGTTGGTGGCAGCCGAGTCCGGCCGATGACAGTGCCCAGGTGAGTTGACGTGGTGTCATCGGCCCCGGCCGCACATGAGCAGCCCGTCCAACCGGACGGTTTGTCGTTCGGCCGTCCCTGGCGGATTGCGAGGGTGCTCGGGGTCGTCGAAGGCCAGGAGGAACAACCACACGAGCGCGAGGAGCCTGCGGCAGTCCCGGAGGCGAGCGCGTTCCGTAGCGGTCAGGTCGAACTCGGCCAGGAACGACTCGACATCGAGGGGCCGGTCGACCCAACTGACCACATGCTCGGTGATCTCCGCCAGTTCGAAGGCGCGGTCGCTCAGGCCGGAGTCCTCGAAGTCGAGGATCCGCATGCCGGGACATCACCACGACCGGCTCGGCGGCCGCGATGTCCGCGCTGCGGGGGACGGGCGCCAGTCCCGGTGCGTACGTCGCGAGCAGCGTCAGGGCCCGCCACTCCCGCTCACACCGCTCGCGACTCAGGCGGCGCTCGCCTCGGAACGTCTTGGTCACGCCGTCGGATCCCAGCTCGACAGCGTGAGTGCTCCACGGGACAGAACTCATGGGACGCGATCCTGTCAGGCGAGCGTGGAGAAGCAGGCCGACCGGACCGGCTCCATGAAGTAGCGCGCACTCCTCAACCGGCCCCGCCACGACGGGTCTTCCTCGCGGCGGCGTCCGGTCGGCGCGACGGCAGATCCGTGCAAGGTTCTCGCAAGGGTCCGTCGAGCCTTCCGTCCCCCCTGCCGGGCATCCCGTCGGCAGAAGGAAGTTCGTGGCACTCGGAAGAGAAGTCAACAGGGGGACGCCATGTCGGCGTTGAGCAGGACCGGATCGAGTACGACCGAAGCCAACAGGTTCGAAACGAGCACCGTCGAAACGGGCATCAGCGGAACGGGCACCGGCCGAACAGGCCCGATCGAAGCCAACATGGGCGAGTCACGGGAGTGGCTGACCCTGGTGGGGCGCAAGAAGATCCTCGCGGTGGTCCACACCGTGACGTACGGCAAGCGACTGCTCGACGTCCTGTCGCTGCTGGAAGCCGACTTCCGGCTCCAGGTGGTCTTCACCGCCCCGCCGCACGCCTTCGGTGACGACGTGCCCGCCTTCCTCGCGAGGCTGGGGAGCGTCGTGCTGCCGTGGGAGCAGGCGACGCGCATGACCTTCGATCTCGCCCTGGCAGTGGGGCCGCGTGGCTTGCAGTACATCGACGCGCCGCTGATCACGCTGCCGCACGGAGCCAACTACCTGAAGCGGGTGGTCGGGGGAGCGAACGCGGGCGTGGCCGGGCTGCGCAGGCAGGATCTGATGCCCGGTGGGCGGGCGCCGGCCGCCGTCGTCGTGCCGCACCACGCCGAGCTGCGTGAACTGGCGCGCGAATGCCCGGAGTTGCTGCCGCTGGCGCAGGTGACCGGCGATCCCGTGCACGACCGGATCACCGCCAGCCTGCCGCTGCGCGCCGCTTACCGCCGAGCGCTCGGACTCGCCGAAGGACAGAAACTGGTGGCCGCGGTCTCCACCTGGGGTGCGCAGTCGTCCTTCGGCCGGTTCGACGCGCTGCTGCCTCGGCTGATCGGCGAATTGCCGGCGACGCGCTACCGTACGGCCCTGCTCGTCCACCCCAATGTCTGGGCCGGGCACGGCGCCTATCAAGTCAGGTCCTGGCTGGCACGGTGCGGCCAACTGGGAATCGGGGTCGTGCCGCCGGAGGCCGACTGGCGCAGCGTCCTGATCGCGGCGGACTGGATCATCGGTGATCACGGCTCGGTCACTCTCTACGGGACGCTCACCGGGGCGCCGCTGCTGCTGGCCACCTCGCCGGAGCGGGAGATCAATCCGTCGTCGCCCGCCGCGGCCCTCGCGGCGCACGCGCCGACACTGTCGCCCACCCACCCGCTGGTGGACCAACTCGACTACGCGGCAAGGGAGTACCGGCCCGAGGAGTACGCCGCGATAGCGTCGCGCATCACCTCGGAGCCGGGACGGTTCAACCGGAACATGCGCAAGCTGATGTACGGGCTGTTGGGCATGGGCCAGCCCGCGCACGAGCCGGTGACCGTCCCGCTGCCGGCGCCGCCGCCGCTGCCCGCGTGGGCGCCGGAGCGCGGGGAGGTGTCGGCGTGAAGCGCTTCGTCGTGGTCGAGGCGAGCCCCTTTCCCGATGTGCTGCGCGCGCGGTGCGCCGACACGTCGTTCGGCGTACGGCTGAGCCCGGCGAGCCGTGTCCACGGTGCGTCCGTCATCGACGAGCACTTCGTCGTGGACGTGGACGCCTGCCGGGACGGCCGCCTGCTGGACTGCGCGGATGTCCTCCAGGGAAGCCGGGCCCGCCCGGTCGCCGACGCGCTGCGCCGGCTGACGGACCTCACGTCCGCCCACCCGGCTCGCGGAATCGCCGCGATACCCCTGGCCGGTGCCGGACGCACGAGCGGCTGGGCCGTGGCCGGCGGCTCCGACCGGGCCGTGGTCCTCGTACCCGGCGGGCCGGATCCGGCGTCCGGAGCGAGGTCGTTGCTGCCGTCGTGCCTGCACGCCTGGCTGGTGGCAGGACGCTCCCTGCGGGAGTGGCCGTACGCGCGCGACGCACTGTCCGGCTGAGCGGCACCGGCGCAACCGCACCGGGGCCGGGGCCGGGCCGTCGTCGACGGCCCGGCCCCACCGCACCGGATCACCCGCCCCCGCCGAGCCGACGCGCGTCGGCGGGGCTGGTGGCCTCGAACAGGGCGAGGGCCCGTGTACGGAAATCCGCCGCGGCCGTCGCGTCATCATGCTCCGCTGCACTCTCGCCCAGCATTTCCAGGGTGCGGGCCTGCCAGAAGGCGGCCCCTGATCCGGTGAAGACCGCCAACGCCTCGTTCATCCTCGCCACGCCCCGCGCGTACGCGCCCGCCCGGACACCGGCGCGCCCGAGGAAGGCGAGGGCCCGCGCGGCGTCGTGCGGGTCGTTCACCGCGACCATCGCGGCATGGGCCCGGGTGAAGCAGTCGACCGCCTCCTCCGGCGCGCCCGCCGCGAGCGCGATCTCGCCGAGAGTGGTCCGGGCGAGAGCCGCGCCTCGTGGGTATCCGCAGCCCTCCCACACGGCGATCGCGCGGTTCAGGTGGGTGACGGCGTCGGCAGGCCGCCCCGCCTCGCGATGGCACGCGCCGAGGCCGAGCAGCGCCTGACCCTCGTCCCGTACGTCGCCCGCGTCGCGCGCCGCCTGGAGGGAGGCCCGGTACCAGGCGGCGGCCTCCTCCGTGCGGCGGGCGGCGCCCAGGCCGATGGCACCGGAGTTGAGCATCTGGCGCTCGGCCGCCTTGTTCCCGGCCAGCCGGGCGGACTCCAGGCCGATCTCGTGCGCCTCGATCCACGCGGCGTAGTGGCGTAATCGCAGGAAGAGCGGCCACATGGCGTCCACGAGCATCCAACTCGTGTCGTGCCAGCCGCTGTTCGCCGCGAGACGTACGGCACCCAGCAGTTGCGTCCGATGGGAGTCGAGCCAGCCGAGCGCCGCCACGTCGTCGGCGAACGGCAGCGGAAGATCCGGCTGGTGCACATAGATCCTGGGAAGGGTGAACTGCACCGGGGTCAGGCGCTCCTGAGCCGCCGTCGCCGTGTGCAGGCACCAGTCGCAGAAGCGGCGCAGCGCCTCCTCGCGGGCGGCGCTCGTGTCGTCCTCCCGCGCCCGGTCGTGCGCGTGGATCCGTACGAGATCATGGAAGCGGCAGCTGTCCGGGCCGACGTCCTCCACGAGATTCGCCTCGACCAGCTCGTCCAGCCGGCGCTCCGCCCAGTCCGGCGACTCGCCGCAGGATGCCGCGGCGGTCATCGCGTCGAAGGTGCGCACCGGGAGCAGACCGAGCGTCCTGTACAGGCGGGCGCCTTCCTCGCTCAGGACCGCGTACGACTCGTCCAGGGCCTTGTGCACCGACGTCTCCCCTTCGACTTCGAGCGCGGCCAGCCGGCCGCCGCCCGCGTTCCGGGCGAGGGCGTCGGCAAGCGCCCCCACCGACTGTCTCGGTCGTGTCGCGAGCCGGGCGGACGCCAGACAGACCGCGAGCGGAAGGCCCGCGCAGAGGGCCACCAGACGGCGGACCGCCGGGAGTTCATCCGCGACGCGGTCGGCTCCGATGCCCCGGCTGAGCAGTTCGACCCCGGCGGCCGGACCGAGGGCGTCGAGCTGGTGGAAACCCGCTCCCTCCATGCGCAGGCCGGTCAGTCTGCGGCGGCTGGTGACGACGACGAGTCCGCCGGGCCCGCCGAGCAGCAGCGGCCGGATCTGAGCGGCCGTGAAGGAGTTGTCCAGCATGACCGCGATCCGCAGGTCGGCGGTGAAGGACCGCCACAGCGCGGCCAGTTCGACCGCGTCGGTGGACGGCGGACCGGCGCCCAGTGCCCGGAGGAACTGGCCGAGGATTTCCGCCGGTGCCAGCGGCCCGCCCGCCGAGTGCCCCCGCAGGTCCGCGTACAGCTGGCCGTCGGGGAATTCGGTACTGAGCGAACGAAGCCATTTGGACACCAGGGTCGTCTTGCCGATTCCGGCCGGACCACTGACGACGATCAGTGGCAGTCCGGTGTCGCGCAGTCCGTTCAGCGACGCGACATCCCCCTCCCGGTTGGTGAAATGAGCGGGCACGGGCAGCAGTTGGCGCGGTGGCGCCGCCCGCGCGGGTGTGGTCGGCGCGGGGTGGAGATGAATGCCGCCGTGCACCTCACGGGCCTGGACAGTGGGGCCGTACAGTCTCGCCTCGCCACTGATCTCATTCCCGTGAGGCCCTTGCGAACCTTGCGAAGCCGTACTCGAAGCACTCATCCATCCGCCCCCGCAGATCGATTGTTATTTACACGGACTGTTTCGGGTCCTACCCCGGCGCGGCTTGGAATGACCATCAGGAATAAGAACGGATCGCGCCAACTATGGCAACGGTGTATGGCGGCATTCACCGCGTGATGACATGCTCGTGGGCCATCCGACGAACCAGCGGGGGCGCTGGTGGAATTCCAGATTCTCGGACCGGTGGGGCTTCGGCTGAACGGGCGCTGGCTGACGCTCGGATCGGACAAAGAGCGGGTGTTGCTGGCCGCGCTCGCACTTGATGTGGGGCGTCCCGTCGCGATCAGCGAGCTGATGGAACGACTCTGGGACGGCGACCCGCCCGCGCGCGCCCGCGAGAACGCGCACACCTATGTCTCGCGCATCCGCCGACAGTTGCGTGCCGCCGGTACGGGGCCGGGCGCACCCGCCATCGTCGGTCGGGCGCACACGTACACCCTGCGGACCGCGCGTGATTCCGTGGACCGGCAGCGCTTCCAGCACTTCGTCGACACGGCGTTCACCAGCGACGGTGACGCGCGGGCGGTGGAACTGCTCTCCCGCGCCGAGGAGCTGTGGCAGGGCGAGGCGCTGGCGGGTCTGCCCGGGTTCTGGGCCGCGACCGTACGGACGACGCTGGCGGAGACGCGGCTCAGCGCCAGTGCGTCACGCATCGCCGCAGGACTGCGGCTGGGGCGCTTCGCCGAACAGGTCGGCGAACTGTCCGCGCTGGTCGACGGGCACCCCGGGGACGAGACCCTGCTGGGCCAGCTGATGCTCGCGTACTACGGCAGCGGACGGTACGCGGACGCGCTTCGGGTCCACCAGCGGGCCCGGCAGGCGCTCATGGCGGAGTACGGGGCGCTCCCCGGCGTCGAGTTGAACACCATCCACCAGGGTGTGCTGGCCCGCGTACCGGCACGTGAGCTGGCGCACGGGGGTGGTGGTGGGGAGCGAACGGCGGGCTCACTCGCTGTGGTTGCCGGGGTTCCTCAGCCGCCCCAGCCGGAGGCGCTCCCGTCCGACGTGCTCCCGTCCGATGTGTCTCCACCCCGGAATCTGCCGCAGCAGCCGACGCTCGTGGGGCGCCGGTCGGAGTTACAGGCCCTGAGCTCGATGATCGCCGACGAGGGGGCGCACGGCGGAGCCGTCGTCACCGTAGAGGCCGTGAGCGGCATGGCGGGCGTCGGCAAGACGGCCCTGGTCGTCGCCACCGCCCACCTCCTCGCGGAGAGGTACCCCGACGGCCAGCTCTACATCAACCTGCGCGGGCATTCACCCGCCCAGGAACCGCTCACCGCCAGGGCGGCGCTGGCGACCCTGCTGAGGCTGCTCGGCGCGCCTGCCTTCTCCATTCCCGCGGAGCTGGAGGGGCGTACGGCCCTGTGGCGGACCATGCTCGCCGAGCGCCGAGTGGTCATCGTCCTGGACGACGCGGCCGGAGCCGAACAGCTCGGCCCGCTGCTTCCGAGCGGCTCACCGTCCCTCACGATCATTGCCAGCCGCCGGCATCTGACCGGTATCCCACAGGCGTTGTCGGTCCCGCTCGATGTCCTCTCGAAGGAGGACGCCATTACGCTCTTCCGCGGCTTCGCGGGCGAGGAACGCACCCGCGACACAGCGGAGACCGCGCGCATCGTGAGCTTGTGCGGGTACCTGCCCCTCGCGATCGAGCTGGTGGCGCATCGATTTCGGGCCCGTACGTCCTGGACGCTGGGCGTCCTCGCCGAGCGCCTCGCCCGAAGTCCGGGGCGGCTGGCGGAGATTCGCACCGCGGATCAGGAACAGGAGATGACGCGGGCGTTCGCTCTCTCCTACCGGACCCTCACCGCGCAGCAACGGGCCGCCTTCCGCCGCCTCGGGCTGCATCCCGGACCGGATTTCACCGCCGACGCGGCGGCCGCCCTGCTTGGCCTGCCACCGGATACGACGGAGCGATTACTTGAGGGCCTGCTGGCATGTCACCTGCTCAGGGAGCCCGTACCGGACCGCTATCGCTACCACGATCTGCTGCGCGAATATGCCCATGGTCTGTCCAATTCGGAGGACGGTGAGCACGAACGCCGTCAGGCGCTCGCCCGCCTGACGGATTTCTACGTCACGACGACCGACCTCGCGGACCGAATCGCCTATCCCCGGCGTATACGGGTGGAGCCACCGGCTCCACCCGTGTCGACGCCACCGCCGTCCCTGCCGTCCCTGCCGTCCCTGCCGTCCCTGCCGGACGCCGCCACCGCGCGGTCCTGGCTGGCCGCGGAACGTGGAAACCTCCTGGCGGTCGAGGGTCACGCCCGGCGCGGCGGCGCGCCCGAACGGGCGGCCCAACTCGCTTACGCCCAGGCCGGGTTCCTCCAGTCGGACTGCTACTGGCATGACGCCAAGAAGCTCCTGCGGCATGCCGTCGCCCACTGGGAAGCGGCGGGCGACGAACCGGCGCTCTGCCGCGCCTTGATCGACCTGTGCGCGGCGGACGCGAGCGTCGCGAGTTACACGGAGGCCGCCGGGGCGGGCGAGCGTGCGCTGGAGCTCGCGCGGGCGCTGGGGGACGAACCTGCGGAGGCCGAGGCGCTACGCGTTCTTGGCACGCTGAACTGGCATCTCGGCGAGAATCGCACCGCGCTCGTACTGCTTCAGAAATCCCTCGCCATCACATCGCTCTCGGGTGACGTCTGGGACAAGGCGCGAAGCCGAAACAATATAGCGGTCACGCTGTTACTGCTCGGGGAACGTGGTCGGGCGCTCGTGCATTTCCGCGATGCTCTCGCGGATTTCAGAGAAGCGGGTGACGAGACCGCATCCGCCAAGACGCTCAACAATATGGGCGAAGTGCAGATGCAGGCCGGAGAATTGGCATCGGCCCGTCGGTCGTTCGAGGAATCCCTTTCCCTTCTGGAATCCGCCGGAAGCCGGTACGACCGCGCGACGGTACGCAGGAACTTGGCCGAAGTCCTGACGGGGGCGGGAGAGCCCGCCGCGGCTCTTGTCCTGTTCGGTGAGACGCTTTCGGAATTTCGTTCGCTCGGTGACAGGAAGAGTCAGGCCGAAGCTCTGGTCGGGATCGGCGAGGCGTACTGGGGGCTGGGGGACGCCGCGGCATCCGTCCGGCACCACCTCGAAGCCCTGAAGATCGCGCAGGCCATAGGGGCGGCCCACCACGAGGTCCAGGCCCTGCGCTGCCTCGGGCGGGCGGAGTTCGCCGATGGTCGATCGGCCGCCGCGACGGACCGTCTCCGGGCCGCGGTGGCGGTCGCCAACCGCACCCATGACGTCGATGAGGAAACCGCCGCGCGGACGCTCCTGGCGGAGGTGCGACTTGCCGCGGGAGATGTCGATGAAGCGCTCATGACATTACGTCAAGCATTCGAATTGGTCCGGCATCGGGACGGTATTGATGCGCGTAGAATCTTTCGCCGTCTGAGCGATATCGAACGTATGGTTGATGGTGAATCGGATGCCAGTTCTACGCTGCGCGACGAATAGTGCACAGGATGGCACGTCAGTTCGTTGGGTTCGGTAATCTGTGCGATATGAGGTAGCGTTCCCCTGAAGATCAACAGGCACGGGGAAGGAAACCTCAAAGGTGAGCAGAATCTTGGCGGTCAACACCCTCGAATTTTTGACCGTCTTGGTACAGAACGGCTGCATCATGATCTGAAGCAGCCCGCTGGTTGACACCGGGGCCCGCCGGGGTGGTCGCAAGGCGACCCCGGCGGGCCCCGCTCCCTTGTGCTGCCCGTCACGGCCGACGGCCGAAGAACTCCACCTCCGCCAGGGCGATCCGGCGGTCCTTCGAGTGCCCTCCACCTTCTCGCCGACCGCCCCGCGCTCGGTCTGGACCGACGCGACGACAGTGACGCCCTGATCGAACGCCGGCTCGACAGCAGCCGGGTCCCGATCGGCCGCCGGGCACGACGAGCGGCCGCACCGCCGGTGCGGGTCGGCCGGTACGACCGACAGGACGTTGTCGCTCAGCTACCCGCCCGATTCGTCGGCGGAGTCAAGCGACGCAGAACTCGTGGCCCTCAGGGTCCGCCATCTCCACATGGTCCGGCCGGCCCTTCAGGTCGTGCTCGCGTACCACCGTGGCGCCCGCCGCCGTCAGTCGCTCGACCTCGGCGGTCACCCGTGGCCACCGTGTCTCCCAAGGGGTCTCCCGGCCGCCGCCGACCCGGAGGTCCAGATGCAGGCGGTTCTTCACCACCTTCGACTCCGGGACCTTGATGAAGGACAACGTGGGCCCGACGCCGTCCGGATCCGAGAGATACGCCCCGTCGTCCCACTCCTCCTCAGGAACCCCGCAGTCGATGAACCACGCCTCCCAGGACGCGAAACCGACGGGCGGGGGCGGCTCGACATACCCCAGGGCGAGCGCCCAGAACTCCGCCAGTTTCGCGGGGTGCGCGCAGTCGATCGTCAGGCTCCATTTGGTGGACACCGTGCCTCCCAGGTCGTGTCCACGAACCGTATCGGGCACCACTGACAACGCCGGAGAACCGAAACCGCCCCGCTCGCCCGGCCGTCCCGCCGTCGCTCACCACCCGGCTGCTCCCCGACCGGCTCGACGGCACCCTCACGCGACCGGTCGGGGAGAAGGCCGTTCTCCCGTCACGGTGCCTGCAACCACCCCCGTACCGGGGAAGCGCCGCCGCGTACCCCCCAAGGGGCCCCAAGGGGGCAGGGGAGAGTAGGGGTTGATCGACGTGGACGCGTACATATCCTTGTGGGATGCGCTACTTGCGGGCCCGTCGAGTTCGGAGCGATTGCCGGTGACCTATGAGATACGCGGCGCGGCGCCACCCCCGCCCGCCGGCCCGCCCCCGGCGAAGCCCGGACGACTTGTCGCGACGAGCGATCTGCACATCCGGTACGCGGAGAACAGGAAGATCGCGGACTCCCTGTGGCCCGAGTCGGAGCACGACTGGCTCCTGGTGGCCGGTGACATCGGCGAGTTGGTCTCCGACATCGAGTGGACCCTGCGCACCCTGAGCGAACGGTTCGCGAAGGTCATCTGGGTGCCCGGCAACCACGAGCTGTGGACCGCCCCCGACGACCCGATCCAGCTCAGGGGTGACGCGAAGTACCGCCACCTCGTGGAGATGTGCCGGGGGCTGGGGGTCGTCACGCCGGAGGATCCCTATCCCATCTGGGAGGGCGCGGGCGGACCGGCCGTCATCGCGCCGCTGTTCCTCCTCTACGACTACTCCTTCCGGCCCCCGGGCACGGACTCCAAGGAATCGGCCCTCGCGGTCGCCGAGGCCGCCGGGGTCGTCTGCACCGACGAGTTCCTCCTCCACCCCGACCCGTATCCCAGCAGGGAGGCGTGGTGCCGCGCCCGGCTCGTGGCCACCGAGCGCCGGCTGGCCGAGATCCCGCCCGAGCTGCCCACCGTGCTGATCAACCACTGGCCGATTGTGCGTGAACCCACGGACGTCCTGTGGCGCCCGGAGTTCGCGCTGTGGTGCGGCACGGAGGGCTCGGCCGACTGGCCGCGCAGATTCCGGGCCGCCTCGGTCGTGTACGGGCATCTGCACATCCCCCGGCTGATGTGGTGCGACGGGGTGCCTCATCAGGAGGTCTCCCTGGGCTACCCGAGGGAGTGGGGACGGCGTACGCAGGAGCCGGGCCGCCCCGTACAGATCCTGCCGGTGCCGGTCCGTGAGGAAGCGGGGCGGACGCGATGATCGAGCGCATCGTGCCCGCCGCGGCGATGACGGCCGAGGCGTACGGAGACCTGCCGGAGGCCACGATCTTTCCCGAGGAGGAGCTGATCGTGAAGTCCGCCGTGGCCAAGCGCCGGGGCGAGTTCAGCACCGCCCGGCACTGCGCGCGGCAGGCACTTACGCGGCTGGGCGCGCCGGCGGGGGCGATCCTCATCGGCGAGCGTGGCGCGCCGCTGTGGCCGGAGGGGGTGGTCGGCAGCATCACGCACTGCGACGGCTACCGCGCGGCCGTCGTCGCCCGCCCCGCCCAGGTCGCCTCGATCGGTATCGACGCGGAGCCCGCGCTGCCGCTGCCCTCCGGGGTGTTGGAAGCGGTGGCCCTGGCCGACGAGCGGATCGCGGTCAAGGAACTGCTGGAGTCCGCGCCGGGCGTGCCGTGGGACCGGCTGCTGTTCAGCGCCAAGGAGTCCGTCTACAAGGCGTGGTTCCCGCTGATGAGACGCTTCCTGGAGTTCGAGGGGGCCCGGCTCGTCTTCGACCGGGCGGGAGGCGTCGACCCGCTGGGAGCGCCCGACCCGGTGGGAGGGACGTTCACGGCGCACCTCCTCGCGGGGCCGGCGAAGGCCGGGAGTCGTACCCTGCACACCTTCGACGGACGCTGGCTCTCGGAGAACGGCATCGTGCTGACGTCCGTCACCGTCCCCGCGTAGTGGCGTGACCGGGCTGTCCGAGGACGGACAGCCCGGTCACACGCCACCGTGCGCCGCGCGGCGCTCAGGCGATCGACGCCGACACGATCGCCGCCACGGCGATGTTGCACGACGCCGTGACCCACACCGCGGGGTGCGGCTCCGCCTCGACCAGCGTCGCGCCCAGCTTGCCCGGCGTCACCAGATCCACCACCAGGAACGCCACCGCCATCATCACGAGGCCGAGCACCCCGAACGCGGCCGTCGACGCGAGGCCCTTGCCGAAGTCGTCGTACGTCGTCCAGATGGACGTGAAGACGATGCCGCCGATGCCCAGGAGCGCCGAGCTGAGCAGGAGTGCGGCGTTGCGGTTCCGCTCCTCCCAGATCTGCTTGCCGAGCTTCCCCGGTGTCAGCACGTCGACGAGGACGATACCGAGGATCAGAAGGACCACACCGAGCGCGCCGTAGGCGCCCGCTCGGCCAAGTCCGTTGACTATGTCGTTCATTGGGAAGCTCGTCTCCGCTGCTGAAGATGATCGTGGCAAAGGCGTCGCAAAATGTATCGCACGGTGTACGAGCTGCGACGGGGAGCCGGAAACCGCAGCCGAACCGCGTCCCTACCGTGGCCGGAAGCCCGTGCTTCCCGCCCGGATTATCGATCAACGTGCCCGAGCTCCTGCTTTGTCCTGCTGTGCGGCGTGCGCGGAACAGGCACAGACACGCACCTCATGAGGCGGCGCACCCTGCTCACTACGATCGGTGCGACCGCCGTCGCGGCAGGCGCGCCGGCACGCGCGTCCGCCGCCGTCGGCGGTCCCGCGCCCGCCACCGAAAGGACCCCAGTCGTGCAAGCCGCCACCCCGGCCAGCCAAACGGACAGCGCACCGGAGAGCACGTCGGCCGACTCCCCGGCCAGGAACGATCCGTACGACCGTCCCGTCGCCGAACTGCTCGCCAGGATGACCGACGACGAGAAGCTCGGCCAGCTTCAGCAGCTCGCCTGGGCGGGAGCCACCGGCCCCGGCGGCACCCAGACCCGGGAGGCCGAAGAGGCCGCCCGCGCGGGCCTGTTGGGCTCCGTACTCAACATCCACGGCGCCAGGGAGAGCAACGCCCTCCAGCGGATCGCGGTCGAGGAGTCCCGGCTCGGCATCCCGCTGATCTTCGGCCTCGACATCATCCACGGCTTCTGGACCACCTTCCCGATCCCGCTCGCTCAGGCGGCCAGCTTCGACCCGGCGGTGTCCGAACTGGACGCGTCGGTCTCGGCGGCCGAGGCGCGCTCCAACGGTGTGCACTGGACGTTCGCGCCGATGATGGACGTCACCAGCGAACCGCGCTGGGGCCGGATCGCGGAGTCCGGCGGCGAAGACCCTTATCTGAACGCGGTGCTGGCGGCGGCCAAGGTGCGCGGCTACCAGGGCGGCGACCTGAAGGCGAAGGACCGTATCGCCGCCTGCGCCAAGCACTACGTCGCGTACGGCGGCGCCGAGGGCGGCCGGGACTACAACACCGTCGACGTGTCCGAGGCGCGGCTGCGCAATCACTACCTACCGCCCTTCAAGGTGGCCGTGGACGCCCAAGTGGCCACCGTCATGGCCGCGTTCAACACCATCAGCGGCGTCCCCGCGCACGGCAACGAGCACACCCTCACCCGGATCCTCAAGCAGGACTGGGGATTTGACGGGTTCGTCGTCAGTGACTGGTCCGGAGTCCAGGAACTCATCCCGCACGGCTTCGCCGCCGACGGTGAGGACGCGGCGCGCCTCGCGCTGGGCGCCGGCGTCGACATGGAGATGGTCAGCACCCATGTCGCCGACCACGGGCGGAAGTTGCTGCGCGAGGGGCGGATCGACGCCGCGCGGCTGGACGACGCGGTGAGCCGCGTCCTGCGCGTCAAGTTCCGCCTCGGCCTCTTCGACGACCCGTACGTCCCCGAGAAGGCGGAGATCACCGGCCCGACGGCGCGGGCCAGGTCGGCCGCCCGCACGGCCGCCGCGCGCTCCATGGTGCTGCTCAGGAACGAGGGCGGCGCGCTGCCGCTCGCGAAGAGCGTCCGCTCCCTCGCCGTCGTGGGGCCGTTCGCCGACTCCGACGACCTCCAGGGCACCTGGGCGGGGCCCGGCGCGGAGAAGTTCCGGTCCGTCACGGTGCTCGACGCCGTACGGGCCGCCCTGCCGGACACCGAGGTGACCCACGCCCCGGGCATCGACGCCGCCGGGCAGGACACCGGCACGGTGCCCGACGCGGTCGCCGCGGCACGGGCCGCCGATGTCACCGTCGTCGTCGTGGGGGAGAGCCCCGCCATCAGCGGCGAGGCGAACTCGCGCAGCGACATCGGACTGCCGGGCCGCCAGGACGAGTTGATCGAAGCGGTCGCGGCGACGGGCAAGCCGTACGTCGTCGTCCTCGTGAACGGCCGCCCGCTCGCCCTCGGCGACTGGGCCGACGACGCCCCGGCCGTACTGGAGGCGTGGCACCCCGGTATGGAGGCCGGGAACGCGGTCGCCGACGTGCTGTTCGGCGACGTCGACCCCGGTGGCCGCCTCCCGGCGTCCTTCCCCCGTACGGTCGGCCAGATCCCGGTCAACTACAACCACGAGCGGACCGGCCGCCCCTACGACCCCGCCGACCCGGACCAGCGCTACGTCTCCCGGTACCTGGATGTGCCGGACGGCCCGCGCTACCCGTTCGGCCACGGCCTGAGCTACACCACCTGCACCCTCACCGAGCCCTCGCTCAGCCGGAACTCGATCGCCGCCGCGTCCCTGCGCGAGGGCGACACGGTGGAGGTGGCCGTCACCGTACGCAACACGGGCGAGCGCGACGGCGACGAGGTCGTCCAGCTGTATCTGCACGACCCGGTCGCGAGCATCGTGCAGCCGGTACGGCGCCTGCGCGGATTCCGCCGGGTGGGTCTCGCGGCCGGGGAGTCCACCACAGTGCGCTTCAGCCTCGGCGCGGAGGACTTCGGCTTCTGGACCAACGATCCGGCGGGCCGGTTCGTGGTGGAGGAGGGCACGGTCGACATCATCGTCGGCACCAGTTCGACGGCCACCGCCAAGGACACCTTGACGATCACCTGAGGACGGACCCGGGGTCGGGTCCACTTGCCCCACGAGGAGGCCCGCCGGATGATTCCGGCGGGCCTCTCGCTTGTACGGAGAGCACCCGGAGAGCGTTTTCTCCGACGACCAGGGAGACGAACCCGTCATGGCAGAGATCGACATCCGCGACAACCGCGCGCAGGGCCGGCTGGAGGCGTACGAGGGCGACGAGCTGGTCGGCGTCGTCGGCTACTTCGTGCTGGCGGGCGCCCCCGCCGCCCTTGTGGCCGTGCACACGGTGGTCGAGCGGGGCCACGAGGGCAAGGGCATCGCGGGCACGCTGGTGAAGGAGTTCTACGAGACGGCGGCCCGCGAGGGCGTGCCCGTCGTACCGCTGTGCCCGTACGCGGCCAGGTGGGCGCAGCGGCACCCGGACGAGGTGGCCGTGGCGCCGGTGGCGGCCGAGGAGACGGTGCGCGCCGCCGAGGCCCAGCTCAAGGCGGATTCCGCGCGCTGGTGAGGCCGCGGGGGCGGTGCGCCGGGCGCCGGCGGGAGCCGCCCGGGCGGTGCGCCGGGCCGATCATGAGTGGACCCGGCGCGCGTGGGCACGCGCATCGGGAGACATTGGGAACGCACGAGTCCGTACTTTTGGAGGACTGGCATGACCCATCCGTATCCCGACCCCGTACCGCCTGTCTCTTATACACATCTCCGA